>JBBRLU010000001.1:0-49970 GCA_038231175.1 Saccharimonadales bacterium (SeqCode)
AAGCCTCAGCCAGACGCTGCCTGTGGCCGTTCAGGGCAACATCACCAAGACCGGCGCCCTGACCGCTGGCTCGATTGCTGCCGGCTTTGGCACGATTAGCACCGCCAGCAACATTACCACCCGTACCGCTATCCAGGGTGGCACAGTTACCGCTACCGGTGCCCTCAGTGGTAACAGCCTCAGTATCAATGCTGGTGCCTTCGCCGTCAGCAGCACCGGCGCGATAACGGCTGCTACCGGCATCACCACCACCGGCAACGTCAGCCAGACCGGCACCGGTACATTCAGCACCGGCACTGGCGCTGTCAGCTTAAATGGTGCTGCTACTGCCAGCAGCACCTTAGCGGTGCAGGGCGCTGGTGGCCTGACCTTGGGCGTCGCTAGCACCACCAGTGGCCTGCTCAACTTTGCCAGCAGCACCAGTGCCAACATCGCTAGCTTGCAAGCTGCTGCCCCGACCGGTACCGGTACCGGCACCTACACCTTGCCAGCCCTTGTCGGCGGTACCAGCGACTTCATCTGTGTCAAGAACATCAATAACTGTAACGGCGTCAGCGCCACCGGCGGCAGCGCCAACTACGTCGCCCGCTTTACCGGCACCAGCACCCTCGGTATCGGTACGCTCTACGACAACGGTAGCTTTGTCGGCGTCAATACCCAGACCAACAGCGGCACGCTTAGTATTCAGAGCAGCGGCGCTGCTGCCAGCGCCATCTTTGCTCAAGGCGCTGCCAGCGCTACCACCCCAGTGGCCGTCATTAAGGGTGGCGCTACTCCGGGCATCGGTGGCGACTTACTACAGCTGCAAAGCTCAGCCGCTGTCGTCGCTAAGGTTGATGCCAGTGGTAACGTCCTCGGTACCAGCTTCGACACCGTCAGTGCCGGCGCCCTTAACATCGGAACTACCAATGCTACCAGCATCGGCCTTAAGCAGAACACCAGCGTTACCGGCAGCTTGAGTGTCAGCAACGGCCTCAGCGTCAGCGCTGGCGCCAGCAGCTTTGCCGGCAACGTCAGCATCACCGGTGCCAACACCCTGTCCGTCGGCACCGGCGCCACCAGCCTCGGCGGCACGCTAGCTGTCACCGGTAGCAGCACCTTTACCGGTTTGGCCACCTTCAACGGCGGCGTCACCGTCGCTAATAACAGTAACTTCAGCCAGACCGGCAGCGGCAGCTTTAGCACCGGCACCGGCGCCATCAGCCTTAACGGCGCCACCACTATCGGCAGTAGCTTGAACGTCAGCGGCGGTAGCGTTACCGTCGGCTCAGCCGGTCAGTTCACCATCGGTACCACTGGCAACGTCGCTACCAGCGGCTCCGTCCTCGGTGCCAGCTTCGATGTCAACGCCGCTGGTGCCCTCAACATCGGCACCACTAATGCCACCGTCATCAACCTTAACAAGAACACCAGTATCACCGGCACGCTGACCCTGTCGACGCTGGGCGCTGCCGGTGCCACCCAGGTCTGTTACAACGCCAGTAACCAGATTGCCACCTGTTCCAGCACCTACGAAGCTACCACCGGCACCGACTTTATCCGCAACCAGACGGCGCAGCAGACTACCGCTAACTTCAACATCCAGGCCCGCGCTACCAGTGTGGCGGCCGTCATCCAGGGTGCCACCGGCCAGGATATTACCGATTTCGTCAGCGCTGGCGGCGCCACTGTCGCCAAGATCGACGCCAGCGGTAACCTGACCGCCGTCCAGGGAACCTTCAGCGGTGCCGTCAACGCCAACGGTGGTGTCTTCCTCGGTGCCAACCAGAACCTGTCACTGGCTACCGGTACTGGCACCATCACCCAAGGCTACAGCAACACCACCGGCTCGGCCGACAGCCGGACCATCGTCAACACCGCCACCAGCGGTGCCAGCACGGTCAACGGCATCGCGCTCAACTTGAGCGGCTCGGCCAACGGCGTCGGCTCTAACACTACCACCGGTATCAACCTTGGCAACGTCGCCGCCGCTACCGGCAACGCCTTCTACGCCTTCAAGGTCGGTACCGGCTACGCCGATATCCTGAACTACAACGGCACCAGCGTCATTAACGGTTCTGGCCAGATTAACTTAGCCCAAGCTTTCGGTACGCTCGGCGTCAGCAACGGCGGTACCGGTACCACCAGCCTGACCAGCAACGGCATCCTCTTCGGCAATGGTACCGGCGCTATCCAAGCTACTTCATCACTCGCCGGCGCCGTCCTGGTAACCGATGCTACCACCAGCTTGCCATCGCTCAGCCAGACCCTACCGGTAGCCGTCCAGGGCAACATTACTAAGACCGGTGCCTTGACCGCCGGCTCGATTACCAGCTTCGGCACCATCAGCACCGCCAACACCATCGCCACCAGCAGCACCTTAAGTGGTGGTGTCGTCAACGCCACTACCGGCTTTACCATCGCTGGCGCGGCTGCCAGCGGCCAATTCCTACGTGGTAACGGCACTAACTTTGTCTCGAGCACGATTGCCGGTACCGACATCGCGGGCACGCTCTTCACACTGGCCGGCTCGGCCGGTACGGCCCAGAACGTCAGCGGTGGCAGCACCGTCTCGGTCCTGAAGGGTGCCAGCAACAACCTGACGACCACCGCTAGCGCCACCAACACGCTGACCGTCGACATCATCAGCAACCCAAGCTTCAGCGGCGCCGTTACCAGCACCGCCAGCACCACCGGCTTGGTCGCTTCCGGCGCGCCGGTGGCCGGCAGCGGTATCACTTCGCTGTTACAACTTGGCGGTGCCATTGCCGCCGGTAACGTCAGCACCAACGGCGGTACCTACTTCGGTATCAACCAGCCGGCTACCGGCGCTGGCTCGGCTGCCGACTTCATCAACTTCCAGAACAACGGCATCGTCAAGCTACAAGTTACTAGCGCTGGCTTACTGAACGCCGCCGGTGGCTTTGCGGTTGGTGCTAACACGGGCAACTCACTTACCTGTGCTGCTGGCTTTGGTGTCACCGGTAGTACCTTTAACGGCGGTATTCTGACCGCTGGCAGCTGTAACCAAACCGTTGCTACCTTACAGTCGGCTTACACTGCTTCTGGTGCGACTAATCCTCAGATTCTACTCAGCTCAGCTAACGGCGGTATCAAGATCCAGGACGGTACGACCCCAGTTACTGGTAACTTAATCCAGATTTCTAACAATGGTGGAACTACCAATTACTTCGGCGTCAGCAGCAGCGCCGTCAGCATCACTGACGCCTTGAACGTAACTGGCGGCTACACCCAGAGCGGTACGGCCAGCAATACCTTCCTCGGTGCCACCACCTTTAGCGCCGCCGGTACCGGCGCCAGCGTTACGAACGGCTTTGCCGTTGGTACCACCAACCAATTCACCGTTAACGGCGCTGGTAACGTCGCTACCAGCGGCACCGTTGCCCAGAACTACAGCACCGCTAACGCCGGTGCTACCAACGTCCACAGCGTTAATGCTACTACTACTAACGCTACGGCTACGGCCGCTACCATCAACGGCAACAGCATCAGCCTTGTCGGCACCACCAACAGCCTCAGCACCAACATCCTCAACGCCGTCAACCTGACCAACGTTGCGCCGCTGACGGGCAACCAATTCAACGGTATCGTCATCGGTTCCGGTTATGATAACCCGATAACTATTGCCGGCAACTCGATCTTTACACCTGCTGGGATTATCCAGAACGGTGCCTTTAGTACCGGCACCACTTACAGCAACATCACCAAGATCGGCACCGTTACGGCCGGTGTTTGGAACGCTACCACAATCGCTCCAGCCTATGGCGGCACCGGCTCAACAGCTATCCCAACTAACGGCCAGCTCTTGATCGGTAACGGCGCAACTTACACTGCCGCCAGTTTAACGACTGGTGCGACCAGTGGCTTGACCCAGACTGCTGGCGCCGGTTCACTCGGCCTAGCCGTGAACTACGGTTCAGCCGCCAGTACTGCGGTCCAAGGTAACACTACCTTCACCTGTACTGGTGGCACCGGTAACTTAACCGGAGGCGCCAACGTCATTACGCTTGGTACCGGTGGTACTTGTGGCACCATCAACACCGTGACGAACCCATCGTTCAACAGCGTTACCATTGCCAACACCACCAACACCAACACCGCCCTCGCTATCCAAAACGCTGCCGGCAATGCCTCACTCGCCTACGACACCGTCAGTGGCACGCTTAAGATCTACGACGTCAGCGTTACACCTCCAGTTAACTACGCAGCAGTCAACTACACCGGTAACACTGCCACCTTTGCCGCTTCGGCCGGTATTACCCAGGTTGGCACCGGCACCGGTACGAATACGCTTAACCTGGTATCCGGTAGCGGTGGTATCAACGCCAGCGGCAACACCACTATCCAAGGTACTAGCACCTTCAACGTCCTTGGTGGTCTGACTACACTCAGCGCCGGCTTAACCGCGAGCGGTGCGGCCGTCAACCTCAACGCCTCATCCAACTTTGTAACTAACATTAACACCGGTACTTCAACTAGCAGTGTTGCTATCGGTAACTCGCTGAGTACTGGTACGACAATTCAAGGTAAATCCACGATTGCTGCCATTAATATCAACGGCTTTACAGTGCTTTCAAATACTGCTAACGCGACTACCTTCCAGGTCCAAAACGCCGCTGGGGCCACTATGTTGACTGTTGATACCACAAACACCGCCGATGGCTTTAACCTCGCTACCGAAGGCGGCGCTGAAAACGCCGGTACCTTCGCTACTAAGTTCACGGCCTTCGGTGCTGGACCAGTTATTAGCCGTGACATCACAGCTGGCGAAGTCCCAAGTGGTGGTGCGAGCGCTAAGGTTGCTACCACCGCCGCTGCTAACACCGGATTGCAGTACAATATTGGCGCCGCCCTAGCCGCCAGTACCACTTACAACGTTAGCTTTACCGTCAAGTCGAGTGTTGCCATGACGACCCAGCTCAAGCTAGACTACTACCGCCAAACCGGTTCGCTCGACGCCAGCTGTGTCAACGCCTTTACCGCCTTTACGGTGTCCACCACTAGCTTTAGTAAAGTAAGCTGTTCGTTCACCACCAGTGCCACAGCCGGCGCAGCCACAGCCTTCCTAGCCATCTACCAGTCAGACGCCACGGCCCGCAATATCTTCATCGATAACATCGCCATTGTTGCTCAGAACAACTCCAGCGCTGTTCAGACAACTGGTCAGCTGCGCGTCGGTGGTGCTACCGGCCAAGGCTTAACGTTGTTCACTGTCGACAGCTTTGCTACAGCGCCGATTGCCAAGGGCACCAACACAATTAACAGCGCACTACTTGGCTCAATGTATTACGACACCACCATCGGCAAGCTCCAGTGTTACGAAGCCAGCGGTTGGGGTGCCTGTGGTAGCTCGCCAAACGTGAGTGTTAACTTGATCCCTGAATACGTCGGCGCCGTCTTGCACGGTACCGGTATTGGCACCTTAACGTCTGACCTGTGTTCCAATCAGTTGGCCCTTAACACCGGTCTCTGTGCAGCCAGCGCCGACGACTACAATTACTACCAGTGGACGTCACCGCAAGCTACTGGCCAGACCTACAGCATCTACGTCCGCTACCAACTACCAGCTACCTTCAAGAACTTCTCCGACGACAACACCGTCAAGCTGACGGCTCGTACTTCTAGCACTGCCACTGGTGGCGCCGCACCGCTCGCCAACGGCGTCCAATACACCATGTACTACACCAACAGCTCTACCGGCACCACCACCACTTGTGGTTCGACCACCACCGTTACTACCTCCGCCAACGCCTGGCAGACGGTATCACTCGGCGGCGCCGGCGAAACTAACTGTACGGCCGCCAGTGGTCTAACCGGTGGTCTTGGTCCTAACTCGATCGTGACCTACAAGATTGATGTCACCGCCAGCAGCACCTCAACGGCCTACGTCAGTAACCTGAGCTTCCTAACGATTGGCCAATAGGTTGACGCCCGGGCGGGGCAGGGACTAGCTCACCGGATGCCGCTTATGGTACAATTGCGGTACACGGAGACACCAACACTAGGAGCAAAAAACAGAAAAAATGGACTACCCAACAAGGCCTCGCCTAGCCGACGCGCCACCGGCAGCGTTAGCGCCGGCTGTGGTCCAAGCGGCCTCTGTTACGGCACCTAAAACAATATCCCTTCAGATTAGATTACCGCGGTCATGGGCTCGACCGCTGCGCTGGCTCCACCAGAATGCCCAGGCCCACCGCTACGTAGTCCGCTTTGGGGTGGCTGTGGTCATCAGTACGATTTTAGTTGGTGAGGTCATCCCGCTCATCCAACCGCGCCTAGCTGCCAAGGCCTATGCCTACGAAGACGCCGCTTCGCTGTTACCAGATAAAAATGGAGCCATGGGCGGGTTACTACGGCTTGATGATAAAACCCAAGAATTCACTTTTAATGCTGGCTATGATCCATTTGCCGCCAACCCCGGTGGGCTGAGTAACACTGGTGGCGCCCTAATAAGTGCGACGGCCCACGTCGATGGCAGCAAAGGCGTCCAAGTAACCGACCCAACCAATAAGGTCGACTTTACCATCAAGCCAAAATTTGACCTGCTGCCTGGCCACAAAGATGGCAACCGCCTGATCTACCCATTAGCCGATCGCAGCGGCTGGCTAGTCTACACCATGCAGGCCCGCGGTGTTAAAGAAGACGTTATTCTAAACCGCAGTAATGGCGATTCGGCCAAGTATGCCTACAACTTGGTCCTGGGTGATGCCTTTGCCGCCCGACTCCTCCCCAGCGGTGACATCGGCATCTACGGCTCGAGCCTGCCAATAAACGGCCAAGTCAGTACTAGCAATGATAAAGATGCCCAGCTGTTAATTAAAGTCCGCAAACAAGCGGTAAAAAATAATTTGTTATACACTCTGCCAGCGCCATACGTAAAGGGTATCCATAATAAGGAAGCTAGCGTCAAAACTAATTACAGCTTGAAGGGCAGCGTGCTGAGCGTTAACGTGTCGGGGCTCAAGCACGCCAGCTACCCACTCACCATCGACCCGAGTGTTTACGTTAAGAGCGCCCAAAAACTTATGCGTGGTAACAACGAAACCAACGTCGACTTTGACGTCACCAACAACCAGATTTTGAAAGGTTCGGTAACGGGTGCCCGTATTCCTGATTGGTCGGTCGGTCCAAACAGCCTACCGGGTAAAGTCTGGAACGCCGGTGTGGTCGTGGCCGGCGGCTTTATTTACGTCATTGGTGGTAACAGTGGCAGCGCCGATTTGTCGACCGTTTACTGGGCTCAGCTCGATACTGTTCTAGCTAGTACCAACGCTAATTATCAAGATATCGGTACCTGGCAAACCAACGCCGGTTATAATTTACCTAACGCCCGAGTAGGGATAGGAGCTATCGCCTATAACGGTTACTTGTTTGCGATTGGTGGGCAGGGCGCCAGTTGTAGCTCGGGTGCCACCGCTGGCAGCACCACGGTCTGTAACACCGTTTATACCAGCAAGCTAGGCGCCAATGGCGAGCCTAATACCTGGGTGCAGCGTGGTAACCTGTCGACCGAACGTCGCTATGCCGGTGTCGCTGCCTTTGAGAACCGGATGTACTTATATGGAGGCCAAAGCGGTGCCAGTGGCTATACTGGTAGCGTCGCCACATCCGAATACGCCGAAATAAACCCCGATGGCTCTCTGGGTACCTGGACCACAACTGGCGCCGGCAGCCAGCTATCGACCGCTCGCTACGGCCTGAGCGCCATGGCCTACAATGGCTATGTCTATACGCTCGGTGGGCGTACAGCCGGCGGCGCCGTCAATACCGTCGAATACGCCAAAATTACCTCGACCGGGCTCAACACCTGGCAAGCCACCAACGGCTTCACGACCGGTCGGCTGAGCCTTGGTGGCGCAATCGCTACGGCCCTCAATGGTTATATGTACGTTTCCGGTGGCTGTACGACCACAGATGCCAATGGTAACTGTACCGCCAATGCCACCGACCTTCAGGTGGCCAGTATAAACTCCGATGGCACATTATCGACCTGGACCACGCAGCAGCAAGTCAACAACGTTACGCCGACTAGTATTAGCCGGACATCGTACGGTGGCGGACTGGTTGCTTGGCGGGGCACCATTTATTCAGTGGGCGGTTGCAGCGCCGCTATGGTTACCAATAATTGCCCGGCTGCCTCGACTCTAACCACCAACGTCTGGGGGGTTGTAACTGATGACGGCTTTGTTGGGCCATCACAGTCAGGCACTGGTGTGGCGACGCCGTTGCCAGCAGCCGCTGGAGGCTTGGCTGTTGGGGTGGTTATCAATAACGGTTACATCTACTCGGTAGGTGGATGTACCATTACATCGGGAGCGTGCACCTCCACCGCCGGTACGATTTACTATATGCCGATAGCTAGCAACGGCTCCATAGGTACTACCTGGGCAGTAACTACGAAAGGAATAGGCCAGGCTGCTGGTGCTGCCGTAGGGCTAGCAGCTATCGGCATTGCGGTATTTAATAATACAATGTTTGTTACCGGTGGTGAGACCAGTGGTGGTGGTGCCTCAGCCAACACTTATTCAGCACCGATTAATCCCTCAGGTGATATCACTACCAACTGGGCAACTGCTACCGGTACCAGCAGCGCGCTAGCCGCTGCAGTACTCAGTCCTTTTATGTTTGCCCGCACTAATTTAACGACACCTAGCCAAGGTTATCTATATACCGTGGGCGGTTGTACCGGCACTACGTCGTCGATTGGCTGCACTGGTTATGTGGCAACGGTGCGACGCTGTAATATCACAGCCACCGGTGTAACAGCCGCCAGCTGCGCCAATCAAACGATAATCCTACCCAATACCGGTATCGGCATCTTTGGTGGTGCTGTGTACGGTAACTTCATCTATGTGGCTGGTGGCGCCAATGGCGCCGGTGCTGCCCAAACGAATACCGTTTATTACGCAAAATTCGATGCCAGCGGCAACTTGGTTAACCCGACAGATGGCACCGCCGCCAGCGGCTTTAAATTAGCTACCGGCACCTTAACGGAAATCCGTCGACGTACCGCCGCTTTTGCTGTTAATGGCTATTTGTATGTTTTGGCCGGTCACGATGGTGGTGCTAACGTGACCTTGAGCGATATGCAGATTGGTAAAATTAATACCGAAACCGGGGACATTACGGCCTTTAGTGCCAACGCCAATTATCCAAACAGCAACCCGGTCCCCTATGCTATTACCGCCCGTTGGAACTATAGTGGCGCCGCCGCCAATGGCAATATTTATGTGATTGGTGGCTGTAGCAATGGCAGCCCGCCCAACACCTGTGGAACGGCCGGGGTAGATCGCGTCACGCAGTATATACAGGTCTATAACAACTACAGTGGTTCACCTGCCCAATACAGCAGCACTAATGCTCCGGCTACCACCAGGATTGGAGGCAGTTCAGTAATTTATAATGGCCGCATGTACGAAGCTGGGGGCTGTTCCGACATTGCTTGTACAACGGTTACAAATAGCCTCGAGGAGGCGCCAATAAATGCTGATGGAACCCTAGGCACCTGGACAACAACTGGCATGACGGCCATGGGTACTGCCCGCACCTTCTTTAAATTACTGACAGCCAATGGATATTTGTATGCGTTAGGAGGGCAGGGCACGAGTGCAGCAACCAGTGCTTTGTCTACGACCGAACGGGCCACGATCGCCACCAACGGCACGGTCGGCGCCTGGACGGCCGATACCACACTTGGTAGCGCGGGTGGCTCGACCGCGGCGGTAGTAGCCAACTCGCGCAGCGCGCTAAGCGGAGTAGTCTATAACGGCTATATTTATGCAGCGGGTGGTTACAACCAAGCCAATGCCAGTCAGTCGACCATCTATTACGCGTTGTTAGACACCTCGACCGGTGCCATCGGCACCTGGGCAGCTACGACTAACACCTTTGCTACGGCCCGTAGCGGCCTCAGTGTGATTGCCTATAACGCTACTTTTTACGTGCTCGGCGGCTTTGATGGCACTAACTATTTACCCGATGTCCAATTTTCAAAGATTACAAATGTCGGCAATATTACTACCGCCTTTGCTTTTACCACCAACATGCCCCAGCCCATAAGCAACGCCGTCGTTTACGCCGCTAATGGCTTCATGTACGTCATTGGCGGGCGCTCGGCGGCAACTACGTGTACCAACAACACATACGTCAATAATATTATAGCCAACTCTACCATCGTCAATGGTAATAATCCGAGTGGTCTCGGCAACTGGTCGCAAACCAGCGTAGTCTATGGCACGGCCGCCTCCAGCGCTCGTTATGGGGCCTCGGTAGCCTATGACTCTGGTAAAGTTTACATCTTAGGCGGCGGTTGTTCGGCCATGGTAGGTGCCACGCCGGCCGACAAAGCTTACTATTCGACCATTCAAGCCCAGCCACAGATCGCAAAATACGGTTATGTTATCGACGCAGGCAGTGATGTCTTCCCATCCAAAACCTTATTCAACGGTCTAGACAACGGCATTGGGGCCAGCTGGCAGCTCAATTACCGTTCTTCAACCGCAGCCGCTGCAGCTTGGGGCCAGAATACTATTTTTGGTAAAACTACACTCGGTACGCCGCAGGCCTATGTGCCGGTAGACAGTGCCGGCACCAACACTAACTTCTCGCAGTACCACTATATCGAATTGACGATTGATGTCTCCCAAGCCTTTGGTTTTCCGGAAGACGTCAGTCGTGGCCCGACCATCACCGACTTAACCTTCCAGTTTACTTCCGATCCGAGCAAGCGTTTACGTAACGGCAAAACCTTCATTGGCGGCGAACAGCAGCCATTGGATACACCGTTCTAGGAACAGATTATGTTTAAGAAGATATTAAAAACCAGCACCGAAACATCAGACCCTCAGCAGGCCGAGTCGTGGGCAAAATGGCTTAGCGATGAGCCGTTTGAGGCGCCCCACATAGCTACGCCACCGCCTCAGTCGGAAGCTATAGCAACGCCTCAGCCGGCCGCCTCAGCTGCGCCCGCAAGCCCGCCGCGTGGCCAAACCTACCGGGCTAATTATTGCCAACCGGCGCGTAGCTATACGGCTTCGCCGCCAGTCCTTCAGCGGCGTCCAGCGACTGTAATGCCGCCCACGGCTACTGCGCCAGTAGCGAACGCCGCGTCTGCGCCCATGGGGGCTAATGAACCACAAGCCACGCCTACCGTCTCACTACAGATTTCTATTCCGGCCGTCAAGGTGCCACACGGCGTGCGAACAACCGCTGTCGCAGCCCAACGGCTAGCTGTCATATATGCTCGCGCTATACAGCGCCTGGCCTTAACAGTCTATACCTCGGCTAAGGCCCACAAGCGAGCAACTAGCGGGCTAGTTGTAGTCGGCGCAGTTGTAGCCGTAGGCTTGATAGGTGCCCAAGTTTTTACACAAATCAAGCATTCGCCGGGGACTCGAGCAATACCAACTGCAGCGGCTAGCGCTGTACAACCAGCGGCTGATCCGACGGTACCTGCGCAGCCGACGTTCGCCGTTGTGATTCCTAAATCGCGTCCAGAACTGGCTCAGGCCACAGCTGGAAAATCGTTCTTTGACAGTAAACGTAACAGCTATAGCTACAATGATGACTTCCAATACAGGACTATCCTAGTCAGTGAGCAGTTAGTACCAGCCAAATTTAAGACCGAGGGCGAAGCCCTGACGAACGTTGCACAACAAGTGGGCGCTAAAGAAGTTATGGCCACGGCTAACGGCGCCGCATATCTGGGTACCGATGCCAAATCTGGCCAGCAAACCATCGTCTATGTTACGAAAGGCATTCTGATATTCATCCAAAGTCCTTTCAGTTACACGGCCCTCAAATGGCAACCGTATCTAGAAGCTTTACACCAGGTGTGACCAAAAAATTTATCCACAGGATTTTAGCAATAAAACACTTTACAACCAGGGTAGTAGGGGTCTACAATTAAGTTCAGATTACACAAAACAAACAGCAGATCAAACCAATAAACAAATGAACACAAATAACTCAACTATTAGACGCTTCGCCTTTGGTGCCTCTCCGTAACTCCTACGGATAGGTAGCCAGTAAACTAAAACCAAAAACTATAGCAAATAAACAAAAAATCAAAAAAGGGCCAAGATCGTGAAACGAGACAAAAAACAACAAGACGACCGATTATTAAAACAGTTAACTCGTCAGGAAAGAAAACAGCAGGAAGCTTTAAGAAAACTTATCTTAAGCGACAAGCTATTCCAGTTCGTGTGATCCGTTAAGCCCCGTTAGAAAAACAAAAACAAACATATAAAAACGCCAGGTCCAAACTGGCGTTTTTTCTGCATCTGTTAAAGTATGCTATGGCTAGTACTATACGGCTATTTTTATATAGTTTTGATAGCTTGAGCGGCTTGGCGCGGCGCTCGAAAATGCTATACTTACACTAAGCTTATGACACAAAAAATTATTGCCGTGGTGAATCAAAAGGGAGGAGTGGGGAAGACCACAACCACTATTAACGTTGCCGCTCAGTTAGCCTCTGCCGGCCATTCGGTTTTACTAGCCGACCTAGATCCGCAGGGCAACGCTACTAGCGGATTGGGTCTCGATAAACACGGTCCGGTAACAATGTATGAATTACTATGCCACGACCAGCAACTGCCGCAAGCGGTGCTGGAAACCAACGTCGCACAATTATTCGTCATTAGTGCCAATACCAATCTGGCCGGCGCCGAAATCGAGCTCGTCGACCGCGAGCGCCGCGAATTTGCCTTGCAGCAGGTGCTGCAAGCCGCCGACTACGACTACATCGTCATCGATTGTCCGCCGTCGCTCGGTCTGCTGACTATCAATGCCTTGACGGCTGCCACTCAGGTACTGATGCCGGTCCAGGCCGAATACTACGCACTGGAAGGTCTTAGCCAATTATTAAACACCGTCCAAGCCGTCAAGCACAGCACCAACCCCGAGCTCGAACTATTAGGCGTCGTCCTGACGATGTACGACAAGCGCACCAGCCTCAGCGAACAAGTCCGTGACGAAGTTAAAAAATACTTCGGCGAGAATCTATTCACGACCGTCATCCCGCGCAACATCCGGCTGGCCGAAGCACCAAGCTACGGCAAGACTATCTTTGAACACGATAAGTGGAGTAAGGGTGCCCGGGCCTACAAAGCGCTGACTAAGGAAATTATCAGCCGAACCCAATAACTGGTGCGCCGCAACAGCGACTTATTGTAACTGAGCTAGTATTTTGTGTAGTTCGTCGTCGGACCTGAACGTGATTTCCAAACGACCACCTTTGGCGGTGCGCTTAAGCTGGACCGCTGCGCCCAGCTGTTTGGCCAGGGCCCTGGTAGCCGGGGTTTCGGTTTCGATGCGTTGGCGGACGGCGGCCGGCTCTTTGACACCGGCTTTGAGGCTGGCGACGTAGCGCTCGGCTTGGCGGACGCTCCAAGCTTGATTGATAATGTGCTGGAGTAGGCTAGCTTGTTCCTTATCCTGGCCCTTCAAGGCTAAGATTGCTCGGGCGTGGCCCTCGCTGATCTGGTGACTGGCCAAGGCCGCCTGGGCGGCAGTCGGTAATTGTAATAAGCGCACCAGATTATTGACGGTCGACGGAGCTTTGCCGAGTCGTTTGGCGATGACTTCGTAGGCCACCGAGAACTGATCGTGCAAGCGGTGCAGACTGAGGGCCTGTTCGAGTGGGCTTAAGTCGACGCGCTGGACGTTTTCGACCAGGGCGATCTCTAATTGCTGCAATTCCTTTAAGCTGCGGACGATGGCCGGCACGGTGTTTAAGCCGGCCAGTTTAGCGGCTCGCCAGCGGCGCTCGCCGGCTACGATCTGGTACCGCTTGTTGCCGAGTGATCGGACTACCAGCGGCAACAGCACGCCGTGCTCGGTAATCGAGTCGGCCAGTTCTTGCAAGGCACCGGCGTCAAAGTGACGGCGCGGTTGCCTGGCGTCGGCCTCGACGCTATCGAGCGCCAGCTTCTGGATCCGCTCATCGTCATTCGGCAGCAGCAGCGTCTTGTCGAACGTCTGGGGCAACAAGGTTTCAAACCCGCGTCCGAGACCCCGTTTTGGTGTTTGGCTCATATTACTATAAGCGTAGCATATGCCTAATCAGTATTAAAACGATTTAATCTGATTGGTCGGGAAAACCCGGACCACCAGTTTGCCGACGATCTGATTGGCGTTGATCGGGCCGAAGGCTCGGGAGTCGAGCGAATCGGGACGGTTATCACCGGACACGAACAACTGATCGGTGCTGAGGGTGACATCTATATCACCGGAAGTAGTCGGGAAGTTGGGGTAGGCGTAGCCCAGGGTCTTGTCGGGTTGGAAGCCGTCGGGGTGGGCGCCGTTATGGATCGTGATGGTGCCGTCTTTGACGACTACCCGGTCACCGGGCAGGCCGATGACACGCTTGATCAGCTGCTTGCTATCTTCTTGGCCGAACTGGCCGAGACCGCTCTCGGTAAAGACGATGACGTCGCCGCGCTTAGGGATATAGGCGTGGTGCGTCAGACGGGCCCAGGTACGCGGCACCTTCCAGATAATCAGCTTATCCTGATTCTGCAGCGTCTGCTGCATGCTGGGGCCGTCGACCTGGTAGGAGCGGAAAACGAAGCCGATCATGAATAAGGCGACCAGCAGAGCCGTCACCAGGATGCCGACCGTCGAGGCGAAATCACGCCAGCCGCTACCGCTGTTATTATCGCCGCTGCGGGCTGCCGTAGCCGAGGGCAAAGGTGTGATGCGTGGTTCTGTCTGAGCTTGGACGGGGGTCAGATTACCCGGCGGCTGGTGGACCGGATCGGGCTGGCGAGCCGGTGGTAAAATGTCGTTGTTCATTAATAGTCAACTATACCATAGGTGATAGGCACAGGCGTTGTTAAATAATCGTTAGCGGTTTACAGATTAAGCGTTAACGAGTTATACTACAGGCACTAAAGATGGATAGTTCGCGATACAAGCGGCGTGAAACACAAACAAGACGCCACCTAACAAACGATTTCCGGGGACCAGCTGCAGCGGTCCGATCGGCTCGTTCGATGGACCCTTTTACGGTCAGCCGACCGACCACCCCCTCGGCACAAGCGCCAGCCGCGCCGGCAGTGCTGGCTGTCGCCCCAGTTCAGCTAGTACCAGTGCAGCGCGCCCCTGATCCGGCGCCAACCTTATTAGAGCCGATAACCGTCGCTCGGGCGCCGCAGCCGCTAGCGCCAGCCGCCAGTGCCGATCAACCGCCTAGCGGCCTACCGAACCGGCCGCTGCCTATCAGCATGGCCATCCCTGGCGCCCCCAGCCCCGAAAAAGCGGCCGGCGTCAGAGTCTTGAAGAGCCGCTGGAAAGCCATCCGCAAGTGGACCTTCCGTAGTACGGCCATCGTCTTAGTGTTGGTGATCGCCGGCGGCGGCCTGGTCGTATCCCAAGGCTGGCTGAAGGCTAAAAAAGTTTTTCGTGGTGGTACTAGCTCGGCGGCCGCCCTGCAGACCAATGTCAATCCACAGTTATTAAAAGGTGAGGGCGACGGCCGGATCAACGTCCTGCTGCTCGGCCGCGGTGGCGGCAGCCACGACGCCCCTGACCTGACCGACACCATGATGGTAGCCAGCATCGACCCGGTCAACCACACCTCGACGCTGCTCAGCATCCCACGCGATATGTATGTCAAGGTCGACGGTGCCGGCTCGATGAAGATCAACGCCGCCTGGGAAACGGGCAAATATAAGTACCTCGGCAAAGTCTCACCCAACAACCCGAGCGCCCAGGGAACGCTGGCCGGTTTTACGACCGTCGACCAGGTCGTCGAGAAGGTTATCGGCGTGCCGATCCATTACAACGTACTGATTGATTTTGACGCCTTCAAGCAGGCCGTCGACACCGTCGGTGGTGTCACGGTCACGGTGCCGGAAAACCTGGTCGACCCGACCATCGCTTGGGAAAACGCCAATAATCCGATTATCGCTAAAGTCGGCGCCCAGAACTTTAACGGCCGCCAAGCTTTGCTCTACAGTCGATCGCGCGAAACCAGTAGCGACTTTGCCCGTGGCCAACGCCAACGTGCCGTCTTACTAGCCCTCAAAGAAAAAGTCAGTACCCTCGGCACGCTCGCCAACCCGACCAAGCTGGCCAGCTTAGCCAACGCTTTCGGCAGCAACGTCCAGACCGACCTCAGCCTCAGCGACGCCACCCACTTTGCCGACATCATCAAGGATATCAATAACACTAACGTCAACTCCATCGGCCTGGCCGATGCGCCCAACAGCTACGTCACTACCGCTACTGTCGGCAACCAGTCGGTCGTCCAGCCCAAGGCTGGTGACGGAAACTTCAGCGCCATCCAGACCTTTGTCCGGGGCCAGCTGAAAGACCCGTACCTCATGAAAGAGCAGGCCAAGATCCAGGTCTATAACGGTACCACCGTGGCTGGCCTGGCCGGGACCCAGGCCGATACCCTCAAGAGCTATGGCTACACCGTCACCGGCACCGGTAACGCCCCGACCAAGGGCTATGCCCAGACGATAGTCGTCGACCTGACGGCCGGCGCCAAGAAATATACCAAGCACTACCTCGAGCAGCGTTACGGCGTAACGGCGGTGACGACACTGCCGGACGCTACGATTACCCCGAATGGCGCCGACTTTGTTATCATAGTAGGGAATGATTCGACCACTACTAACTAAGGTCAAGCCGACTGCCGGTTTTGCCAATATCTTTCACTTGCTGCTGCTGATCACGCTGCCGGCCGTAGTGTTCATTTTAGTCCGCCTGAATTTTGAGCTGTTGGCGCTGAACACCATCATTCTTAGTAAGTGGCGGATGTTTGCCGTCCGACCACGCTTCTGGGCAGCTAATATCCGGGCTAACGCCATCGATATCATCGTCGGACTGTCGGCCGTCTTATTCATGACTCATTCAACCAGCCTGGCGTTGCAGGGGTTGTATGCCGTGTCATACGGCGGCTGGCTGATCTTTATCAAACCGCGTAGCAGCTTGTTATTCACGTCTTTGCAAGCCGCGATCGGCCAGTTATGCGGCCTGATGGCGCTGTATCTGACCTGGGCCGCCGGACCGCTGGTCGGGCTGGTCTTCGTGACCGGCATCATCTGTTTCTTGGCGGCCCGGCACTTCTTTGATAGTTTCAACGAGCCGTACGCTAGGCTGCTAGCCTTCCTGTGGGGTTATTTCGGCGCCGCCCTGGCCTGGCTGCTGGGGCACTGGCTGCTGTTTTACCAACTGATCGCTCAACCGACGCTGCTACTGAGCGCCCTGGGGTATGGTCTAGCAGTTTTATATTACTTAGATCACCACGGCCGGCTCAACAAAGGTCTGCAACAACAGTTTGTATTAGTCATGTTTGCCATTATCTTGCTGGTCCTGACGCTGTCCGATTGGGGCGATAAAGCCGTCTAAGGGTGCTAATTTTAATTGCGAAAGCCTGCGCACTAGCTTAAGATTAATCTGAACAAGTCAGATAAAAGTCATTATGTGGAGGAGTTACCATGCCTGATGTACCAGCCGACCAAGCAACCACCGCACCAAAACCCGATGTGGTTGCGCCAGCGCCTAGGGCAGCTTCGGCGGCTAATCGCCGTAGCGTCACTTTAACGCTTCCAGAATTAAAACGGCCAACCGTAGCTGTTGTGCTGACCAGCGGCCGGCTGCGCAGCGGTCTGCTAGCTGCCGCTTTTCTGCTGACGGCCGTCCTCGGCGGCGTCGGTGGTGGCTGGCTCGAAGCCCACCAGGAAAACAACGGCTCCGGCTTCGGCTTCGGTGGTGGCTCGCTCAGTAACCAGAAGAAGATCGTCAGTAGCCAAAGTCAGCTCATCAGCCAGATAGCCAAGACTGTCGGTCCCAGCGTCGTCAGCGCTGCGCCGACCGGTTTCGAGAGCTTATTCGGCTCCAGCGGTGGCAGCGGTTCGCAGATGGTAGCCGCCGCCGGCACCGGCATCATCATCCGTAAGGACGGCATCATCGTTACCAACCGCCACGTCGTACCGGCAGGCACCAACAGCGTCAGTGTCACGCTGAGCGACGGCACCGAATTAAAAGACGTCAGCGTCATCGGCCGCACCAAAACCAGCGACACCCTCGATATCGCCTTTTTAAAGATCAATGACGCTAAAGGTCATAAACTGACGGCGGCCCGTATCGGCGACTCGTCGACGGTCCAGGTCGGTGACGACGCCGTCGCTATCGGTAACGCCCTCGGCCAGTTCCAGAACACCGTCACCAGCGGTATTATTTCCGGCTATGGCCGGACCGTCCAAGCCAGCTCCGGCGGCGGTGACGGCAGTGCACCCGCCGCCCCCGGCGACACCGAGAACCTCGACAACCTGTTTCAGACCGACGCCGCCATCAATGAGGGCAACTCCGGCGGGCCGTTGGTTAACCTGAACGGGCAGGTGATAGGCATCAATACCGCTATCGCTGGCAACGCCCAGAACGTCGGCTTCTCAATTCCGATAAACGATGTCAAAGGCCTGATCAGCTCGGTCCTGAAGACCGGCAAAGTCGTCCGGCCGTACCTCGGCGTCCATTACGTCGCCGTCACGGCCGACGTCGCCAAGCAGTTCGATCTACGTGTCAGCAACGGCGCGTTCATCGCCCCGGCCTTAGCCGCCAGCGACTCGTCGGTGGTCCTCGACAGCCCGGCCGACAAGGCTGGACTGAAAGAGCGCGATGTCATCACCAAAGTCGCCGGCCAGAACATCGACCAGACCCATAGCCTGACCAGCCTGCTCGGCCAACACCAACCCGGCGACAAGATAGCCCTGACTATCGTCCGTGACGGCAAGACCCGGACCGTCGATGCCACGCTCGGCGCCACCCCGGTTAACTGAACTGGTGAATGTTGGACTTGAATTGACCAACATTTACCAGGATAATCAAGGTATGCCTAAAGTTATCTCTATCTACGACGCCAAGACTAATCTCAGTAAATTAGTCAAACAAGCCGAAGCCGGCCAGACCATTTATATCGGGGATTACGGTAAGCTGCAAGCCATCCTGGCACCTGCGCCGGCCAAGTAAAAATATAATAATCGACACCCACACGCTAGTCTGGTTGCTATTCGGAGAAGAAAAGTTGACGCCTATAGCAAGAGCAGCAGTTGAACAGGCAGAGCAAGTTTCGGTCTCTATAGTTTCGCTCTGGGAGCTCGCAATTAAATTTAGTGCGCAAAAACTTCCCTATGCTCCTTCTGTATTAGCTGAAGGTATTGTGTAACTAGGAGTTGCTGAATTACCAATCCGAAATCAGCACCTTGTCGTCCTTCCAAGAGTAAAATCGCTGCACAAAGACCAGTTTGACAGGCTACTAATTGCCCAAGCTCACAGCGAGCGCAGTTACTTCCTAACGGCCGATAAAAATATTCTGCAGTCCTCGTACCAAACTATCGACGCGACGCGTCAAGCAGCGGCCTTGAGCTGAAATAACTGAATGAAGCAGGCCGTCTTGGTATGGCTATAGCCGCAACCATCGGCAATAGCTGCTAATGCTTCATGCGAGTCGGGCAAGGCCTCAGTTAAAATATACAACGGCTTATTTGCAACGATTTTGATCTGGCCGAATAGTTTACGATATAAATCCAGGCCATCAGGGCCACCAAAGATGGCAATCTTCGGCTCGTGCCTGGCAGCCGTGTTAATTACAAAATCATCTGGCACGTAGGGTAGGTTGCACAGTAGGACATCGAAGCCGTGGGGAGCATTAGCCAGTAAGTCGCTGTGCACGACCGGTGTGGCCGTAGACAAATTTATAACGTTCGTCTGAGCAACGGCCAAGGCCGCCTCATCGATCTCTAACAGCGTAACCTGGGCCGTCGCTAGTTCCAGAGCGGCCGTAATACCGAGGGCGCCACTACCGGTTCCGACGTCGGCCAGTCGCCACGTCCGGCCGTCCAGCGGTACCAGGGTTCGGTAGTCCAAGCCGGTAATCAGCTCTTTGAGCAGGTCGATCATGGTCTCGGTTTCCGGGCGTGGCACCAGCACCGCCGGTCCGACTACGAACTCCCGGCCATAAAATTCGGCATGGCCGCGCACATAAGCGAGTGGCACATGAGCGGCCCGTTGCCTGAGCAACTTTGTGAGTCGTCTGACCTGGAGGGCTGATAATTCCAGCTCCGGGTGGGCCAGAATATAGCCTCGATCACGGGCCGTGGCGTCGGCTAACAGCACCAAGGCGTCCAGCCGAGCAGTGGCGATCCCGGCACCGTTAAGCTGGGTGACGGCCGGCTGCAACCATTCCTGAACAGTCATACTTATAATTATTCGCTGCTGATCAGTTCGTGTTCGGCGGCTAAGAGGGCAGAAATGAGGTCGTCGATATCACCGGCTAAAGCGCCCGGGATGTTGGAGCGCGAGTAGCCGATCCGGTGATCGGTGATCCGGTCCTGCGGAAAGTTATAAGTCCGGATCTTTTCGGAGCGGTCGCCGGAGCCGATCAGTTTTTTGCGGGCGTCAGATAATTGCTGGGCTTCGCCGTCGATCTTGATCTGTAGTAAGCGGGCCCGTAATACGCCCATGGCCTTGGCCTTGTTTTTGATCTGCGATTTCTCGTCCTGGTTCGACACCACTAGACCGGAGGGCAGGTGGGTGATACGGACGGCCGAGTCGGTGGTGTTGACCGATTGGCCGCCGTGGCCGCCGGAGCGGTAGACGTCGATCCGCAGGTCGCCGGGGTTGATCTCGATATCTTCTTCTTCGGCCTCTGGCAAGACGGCGACCGTGACGGTAGAAGTGTGGATCCGGCCTTGGCTCTCGGTGCTGGGCACGCGCTGGACGCGGTGGACACCGGCCTCAAATTTCAGTTGTTTGTAGGCTTCGACGCCGCGTAGGGCAAAGGTAACATCTTTAAAACCACCGACGCTGTCATTGGCCGACTCGGTTAATAACTCAAGTTTAAAGTTATGGACTTCGGCCCAGCGGGCATACATGCGGTACAGCTCGCCGGCGAACAGGCTGGACTCGTCGCCACCGGCGGCGGCCCGGATCTCGATGATCACATCACGGTCGTTATTGGGGTCGGTCGGGGTCAGAGCCTCGATCAGCTTGGTCTCAGTGGCCGCTAAGGCAGTGTCTATGTCGGCAATTTCCAGGCGAGCCATGTCCTGTACGTCGGCGTCCTGGCCGTGTAACAGTTCCTCGGCCGACAGCCTGTCGGCGCTCAGCTTGGCCTTCAAAGCGAATAATGCCAGCAGATCGTCGACGGCACTCTTGCGTTTGGCCAGCTTAGGGTAGCTTGGGTCGCTGTAAATCGACGGCTCGGCTAGCTTGGCGCCCAACTCGGCCTGCTCGGTTCGTAATTGTTGTTCTTTGGCTTCCATATGTTGTCAGTATCCTATAAAAAACGGACCACGTACAGTGACGCGGTCCGTTTATTAGTTTTGTAGCTAGGCCTTGGCGGCAGGAGCTGGGGTAAGCTTGGCGCTGGCGCCGGCAGTTTCAGCTTTTTCAATCTTGGCGGCGGTGCGCTTGGCGGCTTTCTGAGCCTGAGCGGCCCGCTTATCTTTGTTGGCGGCACCGGCAGCGGCGCGGGCCTTAAACTTGTCGACGCGACCTTCAATATCGAGGATGCGCTCTTCGCCGGTAAAGAACGGGTGACTGGCGGCGCTGATGTGCACCTTCAGCAGCGGGTATTCTTTGCCGTCATCCCACTTGGTGCTGCCTTCGGCAGCTACCGTCGAACGGGTCAGAATCCGGGCGCCATTGTTTAGGTCTTCAAAGACTACCAGGCGGTAATTATCGGGGTGAATGGCTTTTTTCATAACTTGTCCTCGTGCTCGGTTAATTCGTTGGTTAGCGGTGAGCGGGGCCGCAGTCAACATTTATGTAATATCTGATATTGTACACCTCTGTTAACCAAAACTCAAGACTGACTCTGAGCAGTCATCTTGGCTATGCCAAAGTGCTGGCGCTTTGAAACTATCGGCGATCGTAGTTTAACACATCACATGCAAGTCACTATTGGTGCTAATCCGGAAAAGCCGCTGCTCGAGGCCCAGCTGACACACCAAGCAGTCGAGGTGCTGATGGGGCGGCCGGGGTTTGCCGAGCTACGAGCTAGCTTTACTTCGCCAGGTGGCAACAAAGATATCCGCCAGAGTCAAACCAACGACCATGAAACATACTCACTACTAGCCAAACGCATCGGTAAGCGTCCACAACAAGCCCACGAGCAGCACCTGCGGCCATTCGTGAGGTTATTGGAATGGGGCTGTATCGTCAAAGATTCCGAGGACGCTGTTACGACTAGTCTGCAGGAGATTGAGTCGCAGCCATCACTCAGTGGTGAGTATCATGTCGAAACCAGGGTCCTATGGCCACAAACGCAAGATGAACAGGTCATAGAGTTCGCCACCACGGCGATGCAGCAATTTGGTAAGCAGCTACGGTTCGGTGCCTATAATCAGCCTTCGAAATACGACTGTGAAATCGGGTTGACCTACCGACAAAAAATTAAAAGACTGACCGACGAAGACGAGCACGTCAGGGAAGGCTTCAGTACCGTCGATATCCATACGTTTGCCAGCAGCTATCCCCGGGCACGGGGTGCCTTTTGCGATAAGGATTATTTTTTCGAAATAGCTGGCAACCGGCTCAAATCGCACACAGAGCAGCTGATTTACCTCGTCGGCGTAACCGCCATCGGCTGCGCTGACCAGTTTGCGTCTTCTTAGCTAATCGCTCATGCTTGCAATTAAAGCTTATTCGTTCAAGAATGAATCCTATGGAAAATCTGCGCTTCACTATCGACACCGTAACTGAATCCGGTAGCCGGCTATCTATGGACATCCCCGACAAGATGCTAGGACGCTTCGAGATCAATAGCTATGGTTTACAGGGGGATATTTCCCGTCGAAACGGTATCATCAGCGTCAGCGATAGCGGTGCAGGTGTCCGATATTCTTTTGATTTGGGCCGAGCCGGTAGTGCGACCGGACGCGATCAGCTTCTACAGACAGCCGTAGCACTCATTAAAACAGCCCAAGCTACCGCGCTTATCACTACATATGATTGCGCCGATGCATACGTCTCGCTAGCTCCGATCGTTGGTGGGCACTTGAAAATCGCCGGTCGCAAACTGCCATTGAATGTCGTTCTCCCGAGTGATGTTTTGAAACTGGTGGACACCGATCCAGCCGTCCGGGTCATGCGTGATGTCTACGAAGATTTACTCGATCCTTACGGCGATAGCCTGTCTTCAAGGGGTAAGGTCGGTATCGACCTCGACCCTGATAATGGTCTATCGATGTGGCTTGGCAGCTCCCAAACCGAAATGATTAGTTCAAGAAATTATGATCGTTCAGCAGCATCTGTAGTCCTGGGCGGTGAGGTCAGCGGCCACGCCCAGCAGCTTGTGCTGATGGCCGGCGCCATCAGCCTCGGCCGAACCGTCGAACAGCTCGAATCAGCCTGACTTAGGGTTGAATCTAGCAATCATATCTGTTAAACTGACAAAGTAACAAATTAAGCAGCTTGGGAACCAATCCTCCCGATTGCCATCCGTGTAGGACCAATCGGGCACCCTTGCAAAGAGAAAGGACACACCACCATGGCGACCAACGTCGACATTAAAGATCTATTAGCGGCCGGAGCTCACTTCGGTCACAAAACTAGTCGCTGGCACCCCAAGATGGCACCGTTCATCCACAGCAAGCGCAACGGGACGCACATTATCGACCTCACCAAGACGGTCACCAGCCTGGAAGCGGCGCTCAATTTTATCAGCGACACCACCGCTGCCGGCAAGCAGACCTTGATGGTCGGCACCAAACGCCAGGCCCAGGACATCATCAAAAAACTAGCCGAAGACACCGGTATGCCCTACGTCACCGAGCGTTGGCTCGGCGGCATGCTGACCAACTACAACACTATCGGTGGCCGCGTCAAGCACCTAAAGAGCCTGGAAGAGCGGATGGCTAACGGCGAACTGGCCGCCAAGTACAACAAGCTCGAGGTCCAGCGCTTCCAAGAAGAAATCGACGAACTCAATCGTTTATACGGCGGCATCAAGGACCTGGCCAGCAAGCTCGGCGCCGTCTTTATCGTCGACATCACCCACGACACCAACGCCGTCCGTGAAGCCAACAAGATGGGTACGCCGATCGTGGCCATCACCGACACCAACGCTGATCCGTCACAAGTAAAGTACCCGATTCCAGCCAACGACGACGCCATCAAGACCATCCAGCTGATTGCCGACTACGTCGCCGCCGCCGTCGCCGAAGGTAAGGCCAAGACCAAGAAGGTCGAGGACAAGACCGACGCCCCAGCACCTGCTAAAGCTAAAGCTCCAGCAGCCGATCCCGCACCAGCTCCCGCCGATAAAGCTTAAGCCCACTAACCCTCAATTAAACAAAAGGAGATCACCTATGGCCGTAGATATCGAAACCATCAAGCGTCTTAAAGACCTGACCGGTGTCGGATTGACCGACGCCAAAGCCGCGCTCGATGAGAACGAAGGCGACTTTGACAAAGCTTTGCAAGCGATGCGCAAAAAAGGCCTGACCAAAGCCGACAAGCGCGGTGAGCGCGAAGCCCGGGCCGGGACTATCGGCAGCTATAACCACGACAATCGCATCGGTGTCCTGGTAGAGGTTAACTGCGAGACCGATTTCGTCGCCCGTGGCGATATCTTTGCCGAACTGGTCAAGGACGTAGCTATGCACATCGCCGCTACCAGCCCGCAGTTCGTGACTATCGACGAAGTCCCAGCCGAAGAAGTCACCAAGACCAAGGCCGAATTCAGCGACAAAGCGATTGCCGATGGCAAGCCCGCCGGCATGGTCGACAAGATCGTCGAAGGCCAGCTCAAGAAGCACTTCGCCGAGCGCTGCCTGCTGGACCAACCGTTCATCAAGAACCCCGACATCACCGTCGGCGAGCACGTCAAACAACAAGCTGCGCTGATGAACGAAAACGTCGTCGTCCGCCGCTTCAGCCGCCTCGCCCTTGGCGAATTAGCCTAAAATAGCTCTATAACTAAAAAACAGCGGTAGCAATGACCGCTGTTTTTTATTACACTTACTAATATAACGAAAGGCTGTTCATGAATCCCAACGACATTATCACCCGCGCCCAGACCAAGTTTAACCAGGCCCTAGAGCATTTTCAGAACGACCTTAAAAGCCTAAGGACGGGTCGAGCCAGCGCCGCCATGCTCGACGGCGTCGTCGCCGAAGCCTATGGCGCGCCGATGCCGCTCAACCAGCTAGCAACCATTACGACGCCTGAAGCCCAGCTGATCCAAGTGGCGCCTTTCGACATTGCTAACTTGCAGGCTATCGTCACCTCCATTCGTAACAATCAGAATTTGGGTTTAAATCCGACCGACGACGGCCGTGTTATTCGTCTCCAAATTCCGGCTTTGACCGAAGACCGCCGCCGCGATATCGTTAAACAACTCAGTCAAAAACAGGAAGACGGCATGGTCCGTCTACGGGCTGCCCGGAAAGATGCCAACGACGAGATTGCTAAGGCCAAGAAGGATAAAGACGTCGGTGAGGACGACGCTAAGCGCCTCGAAAAGCAGATTGATGACGCGCTTGCTAAATCGCGTGGCGACATCGAAGCTGCCGCCGGCGCCAAAGAGCGCGAACTGATGTCGCTGTAGGAAAATTACTGACCGTTGTTGAGTGTTGGCGTCGGTACATTTACATTGATATTTGTACTTTTGCCCTTAGCAAATGGGTGATACACAACAACCCAGAAAACTACTAAGGCAACAATGACTAGAAACAGCAGAACGGCCAGTGAACCGCCACGGCGGCGCTCTTTTACGACCACTGGCTCGTTTACGGTTTGGCGATCATCGATACTGTCTGACATGGTAGGACTCCTTATACTGCTTATAATCCGAATGTACGCCCATAATGACAGCGGGGCTGTAAGAATTTTGGTACAATAGACTGACATGTCTGTTTTGTTACTAATTATCGGGCTAATCCTATTTGTCGGATTAGTCGTCATCCACGAGTTCGGCCACTTCATCGCTGCTCGCCGCGGCGGTGTCGAAGTCGAAGAGTTCGGTATCTTTTTCCCGCCGCGGCTCTTCAAATATAAGACCAAGGGTGGTTGGCTGTTTACCATCAACCTATTGCCACTCGGCGGTTTCGTGAAGCTCAAGGGTGAGCACGACACCGATACCGAGAAAGGCAGCTACGGTGCCGCCAGCCTGAAGACCAAGACTAAGATCATGGCCGCCGGTGTTTTAATGAACCTGGTGGTGGCCCTGGTCTTATTGACGTTCCTAGCCTTGATCGGTTTGCCGAAGCTGATCGACAATCAGTTTACCGTCAAAAGTGACACCAAAATTTCGCGCCAAGAAGTCTTATTACGCTTCATCGAGCCTGGTAGCCCGGCTGCTAAGGCCGGCCTGGTAGCCCAGGATCGCTTAGTGTCGGTGCAGGGAACGGCCATCAGGACGCCGAAGCAACTACACGACCTCACGACTGCCAATCCTGGTAAGACCGTCACGATCCGTTACACGCACGATGGTCAGACCCGCGACGTCAAGACCACACTGAGGACTGAAGCCCTAGTCAGAGCCAGTCAAAAAACTGATAATCCGAAGGGTTATCTGGGTGTCGAGCCAGTCGCTTTCTCGCTGCAGCGCTCTACCTGGTCGGCGCCGATCGTGGCCGTCGGCTTCAGTGCCCAAATTACGAAGTTAACCCTCCAAGGACTCGGTCATGCCGTCGGTGGCTTAGGCAGCTTGATCGCCGGCACTGTCACCGGTAACACCACCGCCCGGCGCCACGGCCAAGCCTCGGCCAGCAGTCAGGTTTCCGGTCCCGTCGGCATCTTCTTCGTCCTCAAGACCGGTAGCCTGCTCGGCTTTCAGTTTATGCTGTTGATCATCGCCATCATCTCGCTGACGCTGGCCATCATGAACATCTTACCGATCCCAGCCCTCGATGGCGGCCGGCTGTGGTTGACCCTGATCTCCCGGGGTGTCTTTAAAACGCCACTCAGCGCCCACCGCGAGGAAGTCATTAACGGCACCGGCTTCGTAACGCTGCTATTACTCATCGCCGTCATTACCTTTGTCGACGTTAAGCGCTTCTTCTGATGCCACCAGTTTCTCGGGCCATGATACCGGACACTACCGCCAATAAGACGCTACACCGCGTACCATGGCCGATCGCGCTCGGCCTATTCTTTGTGATCGCTATCTTCTTCATGTCACAGCTGGTCGGTGGTCTGGTGGCTTCGATTTATCCGCTTATCAAGCATTGGACCAAGTTACAGACGACTAACTGGCTAGCCAGTTCGGTCTTGGCGCAGTTTATCTACGTGCTGGTGGCCGAACTGACCGTGATCGCCGCCGTTTACTGGTTCTTGAAGCTGTATAAGCGTGGCTGGGGTGCCATCGGGCTGCATAAGCCACAGTGGCGTGATGCCGCCTACGGCCTGGCCGCCGTCATCCCGTATTATATTTTTTTCTTAATCACCGTCAGTATCGCCAGTAAACTGATTCCCGGGCTCAATGTGACGCAGCAACAGGAGATCGGCTTCACTAACGTCCACGGCAGCCTAGCGCTGGCCCTGACCTTTATCAGCTTGGCCATCCTGCCGCCGCTGACCGAGGAAATCCTGGTACGGGGCTTCTTATATACGACCTTCAGGAAAGGCCTACCGATTCTGTGGGCGGCCATCCTGACGAGTCTGGTGTTCGCTTCGGCTCACTTGCCGGAAGGTGGTGCCGCCGGACCGCTCTACATCGCGGCTATCGACACCTTTATCTTGTCGATGGTACTGGTCTATCTCCGTGAGAAAACCAGCAACCTGTGGGCCGGAATCACGCTGCACGCCATTAAGAACGGTGTCGCTTTCTGCGCGCTGTTCATCTTCCACATGTCGTAACAGGGTGTCTTA
Source organism: Saccharimonadales bacterium (SeqCode) (assembly GCA_038231175.1). GTDB lineage: Bacteria > Patescibacteriota > Saccharimonadia > Saccharimonadales > UBA4665 > UBA4729. Next base: position 27,829 of record JBBRLU010000001.1, read on the forward strand.
GCAGCCTGAATAGGGTACAATAAACGGATTATGAGACTATCCCGATTATTTACCAGCACTACTAAGAACGTCCCGGCCGACGAGACCGCCAAGAACGCCCAACTACTCATCCAAGCCGGCTTTATCCACAAAGAAATGGCCGGCGTTTACGCCTACTTGCCGCTCGGCCTGAAAGTGTTAGAAAACATCAAAACCATCGTCCGCGAGGAGATGAACGCTCTCAATTCCAACGAACTGATTATGACCAGCTTGCAGCGCAAAGAGCTGTGGGAAACCACTGGTCGCTGGGATGACGCCACGGTCGACGTCTGGTTTAAGAGCCAGCTCAAGAATGGTACTGCCGTCGGTTTCGGTTGGTCGCACGAAGAACCGATTACTAACATGATGAAAAATTATGTCACCAGTTACCGTAACCTGCCGGCCAGCGTCTACCAGTTCCAAACTAAGCTGCGTAACGAACTACGAGCCAAGAGCGGGATTATGCGCGGCCGGGAGTTCGTCATGAAAGACATGTACATTTACGCCCGCTCGCAAGCCGAAAATGAAAAGCTGTATAACCAGGCCATGGCCGCCTACCTGCGGGTATTTGAGCGTGTCGGCCTGGGCGACATAACCTTCGTAACTTCAGCTTCTGGCGGCGCTTTCACTAAGTACAGCCACGAATTTCAAACTATTACAGAAGCTGGCGAGGATATCATTTATGTTAATCGTGACAAAAAGCTAGCTATTAACGAAGAGGTCTACAACGACGAGGCCCTGGCCGAACTAGGCATAGAAAAAGCCGGTCTAGAGAAGGTCAAAGCCGCCGAGGTTGGCAATATCTTTAATTTTGGTACTGAAAAAAGTGAGCAAATGGACTTCAGATATGACGATGAGAACGGCGAAAAGCAGTTCGTCCACCTCAGTTCTTACGGTATCGGTATTACGCGCTTGATGGGTGTCGTCGCCGAAGTCTTTGCCGATGACAAGGGCCTGGTCTGGCCCGAGAATATCGCCCCCGCCAAAGTCTATTTGGCTCGGCTTGGTGACAGTACCGCCACCGTGGCGGCGGCTGACGACCTATACAATCGCTTGACTGCGGCCGGCACTAGTGTACTATATGATGACCGCGATATTCGTCCCGGCCAAAAGTTCGGCGACGCCGATTTGATGGGTATCCCGTACCGGGTAGTAATCAGCGACAAAACGGTCGCCGCCAAAACAGTTGAACTCAAGGCCCGCAGCGCTGCCGAAGCCAGCTTAGTCGACCTCGCCAAACTGGCCGAAACGCTAGGTATTCCGGCCTCGACATTGCTATAATAGCGGTATCTTATCCCAGTCCAGAACAGTCCGGTTGATTTTTTAAGGAGGAATTACATATATGAAGAAGTTGTTTAAATTGACCCAATCCGGTGTTGATGAATTGCAGGCCGAACACGACGCTGCCGTAACCAAGCGCCCAACCATCGCCGAATCCATACGCAGTGCCCGCGAACTCGGTGACTTAGCCGAAAACTCCGAGTACCAGACGGCTCGGGCCGACCAAGATCGCAACGAGGGCCGCATCAGTGAGCTCAATAACATCTTGCAGAGCGTCGAAATTATCGAAAAGCCCAAGAGCGGTTCTAAAGTCCAGCTCGGTTCCAAAGTAACGCTCAAGGGCGCTAAAGCCAACAAAGAGTTCCAGGTTGTGGGAACCGTCGAAGCCGATCCGTTAGAAGGCAAGATTTCTGACGAGTCACCGATCGGCAAAGCGCTGTTAGGTAAGAAAGTCGGCGACAACGTCGAGATCAAGACCCCGGCCGAAACCGTTACTTACGAACTTATAGCCATCAACTAGCCATGGCGACGCTGAAAGAGCTCCGCGACGAACGACTCCGCAAATTGGCGGACCTGAAAGTCCTGGGCGTCAATCCATACCCGGCCAAAGCCGATCGCAGCCACAAAGAGCTAGCCGTCAAAACAGATTTTGAACAGCTCCAAGGTAAGGTCGTCACAGTACTAGGCCGCATCATGAGCATCCGAAAATTCGGCAAAATCGCCTTCGTCGTCATAGAAGACGATAGTGATAGCTTACAGCTCTTTTGGAAGCACGACGAGGCTGCTACAGCTGACCGCGCCAACAGCGAGCTGCTATTAAGTAATATCGCACTGCTAGACCAAGGTGACTTTATCGAAGCCACGGGCGAGGTTATCAAGACTCAAACTGGCGAAGAGTCGGTGCAGGTCACAAAGATGCGCCTGCTCACCAAATCATTACGACCGATGCCGACCCGCCAAGAAGGCTTTACTAATAAGGAAGAGCGCCTACGCCGCCGTTACGTCGATATGAACGTCAACCTAGATGTCCGACAGCGCTTTGTCCGCCGCAGTAAATTCTGGCAAGCCACCCGCGATTTCCTGAATCATAACGATTTCATAGAAGTTAACGTACCGGTTCTCGAGCACACCACCGGCGGCGCCGATGCCAACCCTTTCGTGACGCACATGGACGCCCTGAACCAAGACTTTTACCTCAGAATCAGCCACGAGCTACCATTGAAGCGCTTACTTGGGGCTGGCTTCGAAAAAGTCTATGACATCGGTCCGCGTTTCCGGAACGAAAACTACAGTGATGAACATCTGCCGGAACACGTTGCCATGGAATGGTATTGGGCATACGCCGACTGGCGCGATGGTCTGAACTTTATGACCGATCTATACCGCCACGTCATGCAGACAACCTTCGGTACGTTGCAGTTTAAGCTTGGCAAGTTCGACGTCGATCTAACCAAAGACTGGGAGGAATTAGACTATGTTCAAACTATTCAGGATCGCTACGGTATTGATCCCCTTAATTGTACGCTGGAAGAAGTCCAGCAGGCGCTCAAGGCCAATAAGCTAGAGGTTGAAAAGACCGAAAACATCCCCCGTGGTATCGATAAACTATGGAAAAATATCCGCAAGGATGTGGTCGGCCCGGCCTGGTTGGTTAACACGCCGCTATTTATCAGCCCGCTAGCTAAGACCAACCCCGATCGTCCGGAAACCACCCAGCGCTTCCAAGCCGTGGTAGCCGGCAGCGAACTGTGCAACGGCTTTAGCGAGCTCAATGACCCGCAGGAACAGCTGCAGCGGTTTGTCGAGCAACAACAGATGCGCGACGCCGGCGACGACGAAGCCATGATGCTCGACATCGATTTTATCGAAATGCTGGAATACGGCATGCCGCCTGCCTGCGGCCTGGGCTTTTCAGAGCGTGTCTTTTGGATTTTTGAAGGCGTCACCGCCCGCGAAGGCGTGCCGTTCCCGCAGCTGCGCAGCGAAATTGACGACACCACCAAAACAATCTACCCAGATCTGAAACTGTAGGAAAAAATTGTGACCGGCGCCGAACTTTCACTAGCACCATCCAGTGTCCGCGATAGGTTCCTTGACCTCGCTGCCTTAGTCTGTCGCCAAGAATATATGTCTATGACGTCGACTGATAGCAGTCGGACCCACGTTTGGACTCCGGCAACCCAGACCGCCTTCAGCGAACCGGTAAAACTCAGTCAAATTGATTGGACGTCGCATCCGCAGTGGAATAATCAATTCAGTGTCATCGCAGCCGAATTTAGTCTTCTAGGCGTTACCGATATGTCAATTTACGTCAGCCGTAATTTTCGCGATCACGACAAGTTCGACGACACGCTGAACAATGACGGATTAGCCATTCTCGCGCTAAATGCTTTTGAGAGATCATTTCTAGCACACCGCCACCAGGCCTGCTTAGACGCGGTCGAGGCTAAAAAAGTCGAAGCCGCAGCCGAACTAGCTCGTAACTCAGCCCCGAAAGAACCGATCAGAATTACCGATAACCGCCGGATCAGCCTCTAATGGTCGTTAGTCAGGATCAGTTTGCTGGCTTCATAACCCAGGCCCACGATAGCCTGCCGGGCGAGCACGCCAGTAGTCTGAAAAACGTCGCCATCGTCTGGCAGGACGAGCCGACCCCCGAGCAACGGGTCCAATTAGAGCTGCGTAACGACCAGACGCTGCTAGGCTTATACGAAGGCGTCCCGCTCAGCGCCAGGCAAGGGCATACTAATCTGATGCCCGATAAGATCACGCTCTTCAAGGGGCCGCTAGAACGCCAAAGCCCGACCCTGATCGCCCTGAAAGAGCAGATCAGACATACGCTATGGCATGAGATCGGCCATTATTACGGCCTCGACCACGATCGCATCCGTGAGCTGGAGCGGTAACGTATGGAAGAGTTACCGGAAAACTTAATTGATGCGCAAGCTGCACTACCACTAAATGAAGAGGCGAGCTGGCATCAGCGCCGCCTGGATGCGGCCGATAGCCGATCTATCACCAAGTTAGCGATTGCTATCGGTAGCGTCATGAACGGGCGACTACACCGTGAAATAGGTCTGTTACCGAATGAGCCGATATTATTCAAGGATCGCGGGTATTTCGAGGATCCGTGGAATTTATCATTAACGCTCAGGGAAGATGATGGGACGTATTTTTACGGTCAGAGTGAAGGAGTCTGCGTCCTACCCGTGCCTACCACTTATAATGATCGAGCGATCAGACTACTAGTCGTCCATAGCGTGGCGGTCATTGCCCAGAACAGCATTCCCGGGCAGAACGGGCATCGCACCGTCGCGACGGCGCATATACCGGTCAGCAGCCATAATTTTAGGCTGCTTCGCGACGAGGCGACGGCTTTCGTCAGCCAGACGTCGCCAGAAGATAATCGATCTGAGCAATTGATAAATGTCGCTCAAGATTTTAGCAACTGCCGCAACCAGGTGTTTATAAAAAATCGCATTGCGAGCGGTCCGGCTGCGATTGAAGCGAGCGCTAGAATCGATGAGCTAGAGGCGCTGGTCGGTCCTCGTGGCTGCGGTCTGGTGGTCGAAAGCCCGTATGCCTATAGCGTCGATGCCGACCGCAGTGGCATCATGCGACTGCGCCCGACGACCTGCCTGCGTGGTAAGGCTCAATATGCAACATTCTTAGGTATCAGTGATTTTGCGGCGTTCGATCGCCGGCTGGTCGCCGTTGATTATCAGCGCTTCAATTATGATCTGCACGATGGTCTGTTCATGGGCTTGGCCCTATCTGACCTGGCGACTGCCCGAGCTGGACTGAAACGCCAGGCATTGCTCATACCTTTGAGCGGTAACGATTTTAAGTACCATCATCCTTAAGAGGGAACCGGTCGCTCGATGCTGTACACTAGTACGATATGAAGACGGTAATTTTTGATTTTGACGGCACGCTGGTCGACAGTTTTAAAGTCGCCATCGAGGTCGCCCACGAGCTGACCCATCGCAGTATCTTAGTCCAGCCCGAGGAAATCGTCCGGCTGCGCCAACTGCGCCTGTTGGACGTCGCCAAAGAACTGAGATTACCGCGTTGGCAGTGGCCCCTCTTAATAATCCGTGGCCGCCGGCTGATGACGAAACGCCTCGACGAAGTGGTGCCGTTCACCGACATGCCGGAAGTCATACGGCAGCTGCACGAGAGCGGCTACAATCTGCTGGTCATGAGTTCCAATAGCCAGGCCAACGTCCAGCGGGTGCTCGACGTCCGCAGCCTCAGCCAATACTTCAGTTACATCAAAGGTGGCATCGGCCTGCTGGGTAAACCGAAAGGCCTGCGCCAGCTGATCCGGCAGGAAAAACTGCTACTAGCCGATTGCATTTATGTCGGTGACGAGCCCCGCGACGTCGAAGGGGCGCGCAAAGTCGGTATGCCGTGCATTTCGGTTACCTGGGGCTTCAACGCGCCGGAACTGCTGCGCGATCATCAGCCGTTAGCCGTCGTCAATACACCACAAGCACTACGAAAGGAGCTAAAAAAATGGGGCGGAAAATAAGCACTAAGCCATTACCGGCCGAAATTGTCAGCATCACCAAACTGGTCCATGGCGGGCAGGGACTAGCCCAGCTGGCCGACGGCCGTAAGGTCTTCGTCTGGAACGCCTTACCGGGCGAAACCATCCGGGCCCAGGTTATCAAGCAGAAGAGCTCCTACTGCGAAGCTATCGCCGAGGAGATCATGGTCGCCAGCCCGGAGCGGGTTGAGCCCAAAGAAAGTAACTACCTGTCGACCAGCCCCTGGCAAATTATGAAGTTCAGCGCCGAAAACGAATACAAAAAAAGTATCGTCCTAGAATTATTCGGCCACGAAAAGGTCGAACTGCCAGCCGTCGGCAACGTCGTCCACGGCGCCCAGGAATGGCACTACCGCAACAAAATGGAGTACAGCTTTTGGGGTGACGACGACGGCTTGCACTTAGCGCTGCACCAACGAGGCACGCACGGTAAACAAATTGTCACCGGCAGCGAACTGGCAATGCCAGCTATTGACGCTGCAGCTAACGCCGTAGCTACTCAGCTTTCGGCTATGCAAGCCCGCGCTGGCGACCTGAAAACCATCATGGTCCGGGCTGACGCCGAGGGCAACGCCGTCGGTGCATTGTTTGTAAAACTTGAAAGCTTTAAAAGGTTAGAACTGCCAGCCGAACTGAAGGGCTTACGCGTCTATCATTCTAATCCCCAGAGTCCAGCTTCTGTGCCCACTAAACTATTATATGAACTCGGCGACACCACATTGCACGATAGTATTAAGGGCAATCGCTTGGCCTACGACCCGGTCGGCTTCTTCCAGGCCAACGTGCCCGTCTTTGAAAAAGCCGTGCAAAGTATACAAAAGGCTACCGCTAAGGCTACCAAGATTATCGACTTTTACAGTGGCGTCGGGTCCATTGGCTTAAGCCTAGATAACACCACAACTCTAGTAGAAACCGACGGCCTAGCCACCGACATGGCCAAAATCAACGTCGGCCAGCGGCCCATCGAGGTCGTCAAAGCCAGCGCCGAAACGGCGCTCGACTTCGTCGTGCCCGACGCCACGCTGATCGTCGATCCACCGCGCGCCGGCCTCCACCAAAAGGTCGTCGACCGCCTACTAGCAGTGCAGCCACCGCAGATTATCTATCTCAGCTGCAACCCGGCTACCCAGGCCCGTGACTTAAAATTATTGGCCGAAACCTACACCATCAGCCAATTCGAAATCTACAATTTCTTCCCCAAGACACCGCACATCGAAACGCTAGCCGTTCTTAAGCGCCGAAACGTTTAGCCTGATAGACTATAACTATGGCCAACAACTACTTCCGCGAGCGCTCCAAGCCCTACCAACCAGGGCAGGCGACGGCCTTTAAAGTTTCGCGCTCCAAGATCGAGCTGTTCATGCAGTGCCCACGCTGCTTCTGGCTCGATGTCCGGCTCAAGATCACTCGACCCAGCAGTCCGCCGTTTAATATCAATAAGACTATCGACGAACTATTCAAAAAAGAGTTCGACCGTTACCGCGCCAAGGCCGAGCCGCACCCGCTGATGCTCGACAACCAAATTAAGGCCGTGCCGTATCAACACGCCGACCTCGACCAGTGGCGCCACAATTTCACCGGGGTTATCGCCGTCCATGAGCCGACTAATCTGCACGTCTTCGGCGCCGTCGACGACGTCTGGGTAACCGAGGAGGGCGAGCTGATCGTCGTTGATTACAAAGCCACCTCTAAGGACAAACCGGTCAGTATCGATAGCGACTGGCAGATCAGCTATAAACGACAGCTGGAAGTCTACCAGTGGTTATTACGCCAGAATGGTTTCCCGGTCAGCGATACCGGCTACTTCGTTTATACCAACGCCCGGCTCGACCTCGACGGCTTCGGCGACAAATTGGAATTCACCACCAAAGTCATACCTTATACCGGCTCCGACAACTGGGTCGAGCCGACGCTTAAAAAGATGAAAGCCTGCATGGACAACGACGCCATGCCGCCGGTCGGCGACAGCATCATGGGCGGCCCCTGCGAGCATTGCAGCTACGCCCGCGCCCGCACCGAGCTGACGCTCAAAGTCCTACGCCAAGCTAAGTAATGCGGCGTTATCCATTTTCTGAGCCAGTTTTTTATCAAAGGTGAGCAACGGGCTAGCATCAGCTTGGTCAGCTTCCAAGGCCAGATAACAATCAACTACCGATAAGCTGGAGTGAGCCTGGTAGGGAACAAGTAATCGGGCAAAAAACTCTCTATTAAATTCGAGTCGGCCTTCGGCCATGAGAAACACAATAATGTCGGCAATAGCTGTGCGGGAAAGGCGGTAATTTTTTTCGAGTACGAATATCATTTCAATCAAAGCTTGATCGGCAATATGAAAGGTCTGGCCAGAAGCTAGGCGGGTGGCAACTAACGCCGCCTGATCAGGCAAGTCACCTAAAATCCACCGTAATAGACAATTAGTGTCTAGACTAGCTCGAGCGGCCATACTTCTCAGTTACCTGGGCGGCCTGGCCGTCGCCGTTTTTATAGTCAACTGCTAGCGACCGCAGTTTTGCCTCAGTCAGTCCGATTTTTTTAAAGTGTGCAGCCAGATTCTGTTGAATATCCTCCAACGTCGGTGCTGCCGTGATAATAATTTCTTGCTTGTCGTTTAATGAAAAATTAACTTGTTGGCCAGGTTCAATATGTAATGACCGGCGTAGGGCGACCGGCAACGTTACCTGACCTTTCGAAGTTATAGTAGAAAAATAAGTCATAAGTATTACTTTAGCAAAATGTAATACTTACAGTCAAGGTAAGTTTTGCAGCGGGGTAGTTCTTCCAGGTATACTGTTGGTATGCTAGACATCCAATTTATCCGCGACTATCCACAACTCGTCCAAGACAAGTCGGCCCAGAAGGGCTACAAGGTCCGGGTTGACGAACTCTTAGAGCTCGACGGCCAGCGCCGCACGCGCCTGACCCAGATCGATGAACTGCGCGCCCGGCGCAACGCCCAGGCCGCCGAACTCAAGCAGGCCCAGCCGTCGGACGAGCAGATCGCCAACGGCAAGCAGCTCAAAGAAGAGCTAGCAACGCTCGATGTTGATCTGGCGATGATAGACGATAAGTACACCAGCTTACTGAAACAGATTCCCAATATGCCGCACGACGACGTGCCGGTCGGTGCCAGCGAAGACGATAATGTCGTGATCAGACAAGTCGGCGTCAAGACCGAATTTGACTTCCCGGTCAAGACCCACTGGGAACTGGCCGAAGCCAAGGACCTGATAGATAAGGACCGCGCTACCAAGGTCGCCGGGCCGCGCTTCGCTTACATCAAAGGCGGGTTGGTCGAGCTGCAGTTCGCCATCATGCAATTCGTCCAAAGAACGCTAGCCGATGAAACGGTGCTACAGAAACTGATTGACGAAAACGAGCTGAACATCCCAGCCAAACCCTTCGTGCCAGTCCTGCCACCAGCTATGATTAAAACCAGCATCTACGAGGCCATGGACCGCCTAGAGCCGCGTGACGACCGCTATAAGGTCGGTGAGGAAGTTGATGATTTATGGCTGCAGGGCAGCGCCGAACACACCCTGGGCTCGATGTACGCCGATGAGATTCTGCTGGAAAGCGCCTTGCCAATCCGCTACGTCGGCTACCTGACCAGTTTCCGTCGTGAAGCCGGCACCTACGGTAAAGACACCGAGGGTATTATCCGTATGCACCAGTTCGATAAGCTCGAGATGGAGGTCTTTAGCACGCCAGAAACAGGATTGGACGAGCATAAATTACTCTGCGCCTTGCAAGAGTATCTGGTCCAGCAGCTAGAACTGCCGTACCAGATCTTACAAAAGTGTACCTTCGACATCGGTAAACCCAACGCCCGGGGCGTCGATCTGGAGACCTGGATGCCGGGGCAGAATAAATACCGTGAAACCCACACCGCCGATTACATGACCGATTATCAGAGCCGCCGCTTAAAGACCCGTTTCCGGCGCCAGCCGCACTCGGCCCAGGCGATCGTCGATGTCACTGCTAGCAAACCAGTCGTCGGCCTGGTGCACACCAACGATGCTACGGCTTTCGCGCTTGGCCGGATCATGGTCGCCATCATGGAAAACTACCAGACCGCCGACGGAAATATCAGAATTCCAACCGTGCTGCAGCCTTACATGGCTGACAAAACCGAAATCTAGGCCGTCTTACGTTGCCGAAGCGGCGTATAATTAAGGCTAGACCTGGAAGACCAAAGACCCCAGCGCTAGGCAATTAAAATTCAAAAGGAGACGACGATGATACAAAAGTTTGAAATCAGCGGTGTCCACTTAGCGGTCAACGACGACCTACGTAAATATGTAACCCGCAAGATCGGCAACCTCGATAAATATCTGGCCCGTGGCAGCCGCGCCAGCGCCCACGCCGAAGTCTTTTTGAAAGAAAATAAAGCCAAGAATAAGCAGCACGCCACCTGCGAGGTCACGCTACACCTGCCGCACGAGACCATCAGTGTCCACGAAACGACAATTAATCTATACGCCGCCATCGACATCGTCGAAGCCAAATTAAAGCATCAGTTACAGAAATATAAGGAGCAGCACGCCGACGGCAGACTGCGTCGCCACCTGTTTGCCCGCTTCCGCCGTCATGAGGCAGCTACCATTACGCAGCCCCAGCCCGAGGTCTGAAAAACGCTCTCTGTCATAATCTGTAAATTGTACGTCGCTTTTGCCGGCAAAAGTGGTTATAATAGCGCTATACATTTGCCAGAGTTTCTAATACCGGAGAGGGTTAAGCGTTCATGAATACTGTCTTAAAGAAGATTTTGGGTGACCCACAGGCTAAAACCGTCAAACGGTTGCGTAAGCGGGTGGTCTTAGTCAACGCCCTTGGCCCAAAGTACCAAAAACTGACCGACAAACAGCTGCAGGCACAAACCGCCGAGCTCAAGAAGCGTCTCGCTAGGGAGTCGCTCGATGCGATCCTGCCCGATGCTTTCGCCGTCGTCCGCGAGGCTGCCAGCCGGGTGCTCGGTCAGCGCCACATCGACGTCCAGCTCATCGGTGGAATGGTGCTCCACGAAGGTAACGTCGCCGAGATGAAGACCGGTGAGGGTAAGACCCTGGTAGCTACGGCGCCAGTTTACCTGAACGCCCTTAGCGAGCAGGGCGTCCATGTCGTGACCGTCAACGACTACCTGGCCCAGCGCGACGCTGGCTGGATGGGCCAGGTCTATAATTTCCTGGGTATGCAAACCGGCGTCATCTTGGGCGACCACAGCTACATCTTTGACGCTCAGTATAGTAATACCGAGCACGAAGACCCACGGCTCAGACACCTCAAGCCCTGTACCCGTCAGGAGGCCTACGCCGCCGACATCACCTACGGCACTAACAACGAGTACGGCTTTGATTACCTGCGCGACAACATGGTCCGCGAAGAAGACCAACTGCGCCAGCGCGAATTGAACTTCGCCATCGTCGACGAAGTCGACTCGATCCTGATCGACGAAGCCCGCACGCCGCTGATCATCAGTGCGCCGAGCGTCACCAGTGGCACGGCCTACGACCAGTTCTCGAAGGTCGTCCGCCAACTACGTAAAGAAAAGCATTTCGAAACCGACGAAAAGCGCAAGACCGTCATCTTGACCGATGCCGGCGTCGAACTGGTCCAAAAAACATTAGCTATCGATAACCTGTATGGCTCGGAAAACATCCGTACCATCTACCACCTGCAACAGGCGCTACGGGCCCACGCCTTATTTACCCGCGACAAAGACTACGTCGTTACCAAGGACGGTGAAGTCGTCATCGTCGATGAGTTTACCGGCCGTCTGCTGGCTGGTCGCCGCTACAACGAAGGCCTGCACCAGGCCATCGAAGCCAAGGAAGGTGTCGAGGTCCAGCAGGAAAGCATGACGCTGGCCACCATCTCCTTCCAGAACTATTTCCGCCTGTACAACAAACTCGGTGGTATGACCGGTACGGCCTTGACCGAGGCCGAAGAGTTCCACCAGATCTATAAATTGGACGTCGTCGAGATTCCGTCCAACCGCGTCATCGCCCGCCTAGACCGCACCGACCGTATCTATCGCACCGAAAAGGGTAAGTTCAAGGCCATCGTCCGCGAAGTCAAGGCGCTGCACACCAAGGGCCAGCCGGTGCTGATCGGTACGGTATCGATTGAGAAGAACGAGAAGCTGGGCGCCATGCTGACCAAAGCCAACATCCCACACCAGGTCCTGAACGCCAAGAACAACGAACGCGAAGCGGCCATCGTCGCTAAAGCCGGCGAAAACGGCGCCGTGACCTTGGCGACCAACATTGCCGGACGTGGTACCGACATCGTCCTGAACGATGAGACCAAAGGCCTCGGCGGCCTGTTCGTGCTCGGTTCCGAACGCCACGAATCGCGCCGCATCGATAACCAGCTGCGAGGCCGCTCCGGTCGCCAAGGCGACTTAGGTGTCACCCAGTTCTTTGTCAGTACCGAAGATGATCTGATGCGTATCTTCGGCGGCGACCGCATCAGCACCATCATGGACCGGCTGAACGTCGACGACGAGACGCCGATCGAGAACCGTCTGATCTCGCGATCACTCGAAAAGGCCCAGGAAAAGGTCGAAGGCTACCACTTTGACCAGCGGAAAAGCGTCGTCCAATATGACGATGTCATGAACCGTCACCGTAAAGCCATCTACAGCATGCGCCGCGAAGTCCTGCGCAGCAGTGACATCAGCAAGCGTATCGCCGCCTTGGTCAACGAAGAAGCCCATGACCTGGCGTTGTCACCGCTGGTGACGACCGACCAGTACGAAGTCGTCCTGCGCGAGACTTTTCCATTTGACGAGCCGACCCTTGACCGGCTGTTCGATTCTGACGCCACCAAGTTCGAGCAAGTCCTGACCACTGAAGCTAACGAACTGTACCAATCACGCGAAGCGGCTTTCCAGACCGAGGTCATGCGCAAGGTCGAGCGCGACATCTACCTGCAGATCTTGGACAATTTATGGATGCAACACCTCGAGAACATGGATCACCTGCGTGAGGGTATCCACTGGATGAGCGTCGGTCAGCAGGATCCGTTGGTCGAATACCGCCGCCGCGGCCAGATGCTGTTCGAAGAAATGCAGCAGACGCTACGCCACGACGTCGTCCGTGGTCTGTTCCATGCCCAGCCAATTACCGGCGAGGACCTACTGCGCGCCACCGAAACCGAACTGACCCGGGCTGCCCGCAGCAGTATCGAAAACGGCCGCCAGATTACCAATAACGCCAACGAATTTGACGAAGCTGACTTTAACGATAAAGCCGCTCCGGCCCCCAAGGCTAAACAGCCGACGGCCATCAAGAAGGCTCGCAAGACCGAGCGCAAACGTAAGACTACCGCTAAACGGCGCAAAAAGTAACCGCCGCATGAAGCATACCGTTCAAGAAATAGAGCTAGCTAATGGCGCCAAAGGCCTGCTGGTCCATATCCCTGACGCCAGCGTCATGACCTTCGACATCAACTTCCGGGCCGGCGAATACCTGGTCGAAGCGGCCAAGTGGGAAGTACCCCACCTCATGGAGCACGTGCTACTCGGAGCCAACGAGCTAATTCCGCGGGCCCGCGATTTTCAAGCTGAGCTCGAAAAAAATGGTGCCTACAGTAACGCCACGACCGGTGTCTACGACATCAGTTACGAAGCCGAATGTGCCGATTTTGAGTGGGACCGGGTGCTTGGACTGCTGCTGATCGCCATCGCCAAGCCGCTGTTCTTAGAAGAAGAATTCCAGGCCGAATTCGGCAACGTCCAAGAGGAGATGGTGGCCCGTAGTAATAATCACTTCCGGCGCCTCAGTCTGGAAATGCGCAAGGCTTTGGGCCTGATCGCCAAGACCGATGCCGAACGCCTGGAGCTGATGTCGAACGTCAACGTGGCCGACGTCCGCGCTCATTACCAACGGACACACCACACACCCAATATGCGCTTCGTCGTCGCCGGCAATCTGACGGCTGCCCGTAAGAGTATGCTCGAAAAATTGTTTGCCACGATCGAACTACCAACTAACGGTGAACGTTTTGAATTACCTTCAGAAATCCCAAAACACCTGGAAAAGCCGGTCTACGTGCCGAACGATAATGTCGAAAACCTGTATTTTTACATCGATACTTTCCAAAGCGGCCGCATCGATGACGGTGCTACCGACGCCCTCAATCTTATCAACACCATGCTCACCGAAACGCTGTACTCCAAGATTCTCGGTACCGCCCGCGAGCGTGGTCTGGTCTATGGTATGAGCTCCGGCCTAAGCCAGACCAGGGATGCCAGCAATTGGTGGTTCGGCGCCCAGGTATCTAATAAGAATGCCCCGGCGTTACTCGACATCGTCGTCGACGAGCTCGAGAAAGTCCTGATCGGCGACATTTCAGAGGACGAAATCGCCGCCACCAAACAGTACGCCTTGGGCCGCTTCCAACGCTCCGGTCAGACCGTCGGCGGTACCGCCGCCGGTTATTCCGGGCGCTATTTCTTCGACGAAGTCGTCGAAAATTACTACCAGATTCCGGCCCGCATCAAGGCCGTCACCAAGGACCAGATAATAACCGTCGCCCGTTCGATGTTCGCCGAAAAAATGTGGGGTTTCGGTGTGCTTGGCAACTGCGGCGAGCAGTTCTCGATCGATCTGCGGCAACAACTCAAGCCGTTGTGGAGCGAAGCTCTCAAAAAGGCAGAGGCGGTGCACGATGGACGACCTGTCTAGTCAAGCCAGCCAACTGCAATCAGCCGTCCAGGCCGCCAGCGCCAGACTGACTATTCCAGCCCTACAAGTCGAACTAGCGACGTTGCAAAATCAGTCCGAAGCCCCGGACTTTTGGAATGATAATCTGCAGGCCCAAGCCGTCATGAAGCAGATCAGTAAGCTCGAGGCCCGGGTCGCTCCCTGGTTACAGCTACAATCGGCCGTGGCCGATCTGACGGAGCTAGCCGCGCTCAACGACCCCCAAATGACCACCGAACTACAGACCCAGCTGGTGGCTGCCAGCCAGACGTTCGGCGCCCTTAAAGAAACCCTCAAACTGAATGGCCCCTACGACGATTACGACGCCATCGTCAGCATTCACGCTGGGGCAGGGGGCACCGACGCCCAGGATTGGGCGGCCATGTTACTCCGGATGTACCTGCGATTCTGTGAGAAACAGGGCTGGTCCTACCAGACGTTAGACGAATCGAGCGGCGACGAAGCCGGCCTCAAAAGCGTGACCCTGGAAATCAGCGGCAGCTTTGCCTACGGCAACTTAAAGAGTGAGCACGGCGTCCACCGACTTGTCCGGCTCAGTCCCTTTAACAGCGACAACCTACGCCAAACCAGCTTTGCCAAAGTCGAAGTCACGCCTAAGATCGACAAGCCCGACGACCTGGTCATCGATGACAAAGAACTAAAGATCGACGTCTACCGCAGCGGTGGCCACGGTGGCCAAAGTGTCAATACCACCGATAGCGCCGTCCGCATAACCCACCTGCCAACCGGTTTGGTAGTGGCCATCCAGAACGAGCGCTCGCAGCTGCAGAACCGCGAGACGGCCATGACCATCCTGCGCGGCCGGCTGGCGGCTTTGCAGCTCGAACAGCACCAGGCCGCCGTCAGCGAGCTAAAGGGGCCGAACCAATCGGCCGAGTGGGGCAACCAGATCCGGTCGTACGTGCTCCACCCATACAAGCAGGTCAAAGATCTGCGCAGCCGCTACGAAACCAGTGACCCGGACGCCGTCCTCGACGGTAATCTCGACGAAATCATCGACGCCTACCTAGAATACGCCCTCGCCGATAACGCCTAAGGACGGCGCTAGCCGTAACCATAAGCGCCAGCCGGTGCTATACTGATAGTAATGATTCTTCTCGACCGGGTAAGTAAGACCTATAATCGCAGCCTAGGACCGTCGCTAGACCGCATTAGTCTGCACGTCGAGGCCAAGGAATTCGTGATCGTGGTCGGGCAGAGCGGGGCCGGGAAGACCACCTTGCTACGCTTACTGACCCGTGAGGAACGACCGAGCTCCGGCAAGATCATCATCGGTGGTATCGACTACGATAAGCTCAAGGATAAGGATATCCCGCTGTTACGCCGCAAGATCGGCGTCGTCTTCCAGGATTTCAAACTACTGCCCAACAAGAATGTCTTCGAGAACGTCGCCTTCGCCCTGGAAATCGTCGGTATCGGCAGCCGCGAGATCAAGCATACCGTGCCCAAAGTCCTCGACATCGTCAACCTGAAGGGCAAAGAAAAGCGCATGCCCCACGAATTATCCGGTGGTGAGCGCCAGCGCGTGGCCATCGCCCGGGCCATCGTCCGCCAGCCACGGATCCTGATCGCCGATGAACCGACGGGCAACCTCGACCCTAAGCACGCCTGGGATGTCATCAAAGTCTTGGAAAAGATCAACCGTTACGGCACCACGGTGCTGCTGACGACGCACAACGCCGATGTCGTCAATAAACTGAAGCGTCGGGTGGTGACGCTGGAGCACGGTAAGATTGCCAGCGACCGCGCCAACGCCAATTACGAGGTAACTAAAGATACCGTATGAGCCGTAATTTTAAACGAAAATTAATCACCTTCTGGCGGATTATCACTACCGGCATGACCAACTTTATCCGCAATGCCAGCCTGGCGATCGCGGCTATCGCCGTCATGGTCGTCACCCTGACCATCGTCCTGTTCTCGCTGATCGCTAACGCCACCTTTACCAACACCATCGCCCAGATAACCAATAAGATCGATATTTCAGTCTACCTCAAGGACTCCGTCACGGTTCAGCAGAAAGATAAATTCGTAGCCAGCATCAAACGGTTGTCCGACGTCAATCAGGTCAGCTACTTATCAAAAGACCAAGCGCTGAAGGCTTATATCCGCGATAACAACAAAAATCCGCAACTATTATTGGCTATCAATGCTACCGACAACCCGTTGCCAGCTACTATCAAGATCAAGCCCCGTGACCTGAATAAGATCGCTACCATTAAAAATTTCTTAATCACGCCGGCCAATGCCGCCTTGCAGACCACCGATTCGCCGTCCTATAACGGTGACCGCAAGCAGGCCATCGACACCATTACCCACGCCACCAACGTCCTACGCGAGATCGGTGTCGCCTCGGTCATCCTGTTCACCGTCATCTGTGCGCTGATCATCTTTAATACCATCCAGATGGCGATCTTTAACCGCCGCGACGAACTCACCATCATGCGCTTGCTCGGTGCCAGCACCAGCTATATCCGGGGCCCGTTCGTGGTCGAAAGCGCCATCTATGGTATCTTGTCGGCAATCATCTCGATGGTCATCGTCAACGCCGCCTTCCTGGCCTCCAGTAACGCCCTTCAGGCAACCAGTCTGGGGCTGTTGGACATCAATTTCGCGGCCCAGTTCTTCGGCAGTCATTTCTTCAAACTTTTGTTACTCCAGCTGCTAGTTGGTATACTGATAGGGATCGCCTCGGCTACCATCGCTACCCGCCGTTACCTGAAGTTCAAGACCAAATAGCCGGCGTTCCACGATTTTAAAGAACCGCTAACACAGACTTGGCCATGGGAGGGTAGTAATTGAAAAACTTGCAGGCTTATGCTATATTACTAGTACAAACGTACCAAATAAAAACCACCAAAAAAAACAACATCATCATGGCATCTCTCAAAACACTTACCAAAGTCGCCTTTAAGCACCGCCTGGTCTCGGCCGTCCTAGCCGCCATGATGCTGGTAGTGCCCTCGATCCAGGTTGCCTCAGCTCTGTCGACCCAGCAGCTACAAGACCAGATCAACCAGTTAAACGCCGCCAACAGCGACTCCCAATCAAGCGTCAGTGGCCTCCAGGGTCAAGCCGCAAACTACCAGGACGCCATCAATAAATTACAAGAGCAGATCAGCTCGATCCGGGCCGCCATAGCCGCCAGTCAAGCCAAGCAGACAGACCTGCAGAACCAGATCACCGCCAACATCGCCCTGATCGCCCAAAAGAAAGCCATGCTCGGCGAAGACATCAAGGCCATGTACGTCGACGGCACGCCCAGCACCATCGAGTTGCTAGCGACCAGTAACAACCTCAGTGATTACTTCGATAAGCAGGAGTACCGCACCAAAGTGCAGGGTAAATTACAGGACACGCTCAAGCAGATCGCCGCCCTGCAACAACAGTTGCAAGCCCAAAAAGCCGAGGTCGAGCAATTGCTGACCACTCAGAATCGGCAACAGTCGCAACTCGACGCCAGCCAAGCCGAGCAGAGCCGCTTACTGACGCTTAATCAGCAACAGCAGGATGCCTATAACAACCAGATCCAGGCCAACAAGAGTCAGATCGGTGAACTGCAGCGCCAGCAAGCCGAGATTAACCGCCGCAACTCGCTGGCCGCCAACGTTCAAGCCAGCGGTGGCAATGGCGGCGCCTGCGATAACGGTAGCGGCAATGGCGGCTACCCGATGCCATGGTGTGACGCTGCTCAGGACACCATCCCCACCATCAGCTACAGCTCCGACCCGATAAACCGCGAGTGCACCTCCTTCGCCTACTGGTACTTCACCAGCCAAGAGGGTAACTCGTTGCACGTCACTGGAAATGCCAAGGACTGGGTCTACACCGCCAACCGCCCCGTCGACACTACGCCGGAAGTCGGCGCCATCGGTATCAGTACCGCCGGCTATTACGGTCACGTCATGATCATCCTGGCGCTATCCGGGCAAAATTATCACGGCTTTACGGTCGCTCCCGGCTATGTCCTGACCATGAGCATGAACTACGACTACGCCGGCCATTTCCACGTCGACCAGCGGGCCGCCAGCAGCCTCTATTACATCCATTAAAATCTTCGCCGGCTACGACTTAGCTGTTATACTTAAGCCTAATGGACTTTAAAGACAAACAGGGTAAGCCGGGAAGCAAGTTACGGACGCTCAAGTACCTGCTGGTGGCCGCGGTCATATTCGCTGCCGGCGTTGGCTATGGTGATGGACGACTCAGCCTTAACTTACCCCACGGCAACAAGCCGATCGCCAACGGCCTGCCCGATAAGTTAGACTACAGCTCGCTCAACGAAGTCTATCAAGCTGTCAAAGACAACTATAACGGTCAGCTCAGCCAGAGCCAGATCATCGACGGTCTTAAACACGGCCTGGCTGGTGCCGCCAAAGACCCTTATACCGTCTATTTTACCGCTAAGGAAGCCAAGGATTTCAGCGACCAGCTCAACAACTCGTTCGCCGGTATCGGCGCCCGCCTGAGTAAGGATGCCGACGGTAATCTGATCATCGGCGAAGCCATCGCCGGTTTTCCAGCCGATAAGGCCGGTCTGAAGAAGCAGGATATCATCGCCGAAGTCAACGGCACCCAGACCAGCACCCTGACGCTCGATGACGCCATCAGTAAGATCCGCGGCCCGGCCGGCTCGACCGTCAAACTCAAACTTGTCCGTGATAAGTCGCAGACGCTCGACATCAGCGTCGTCCGCCAGACGATAAACCTGCCCAGCGTCACCACTAAGACGCTCGACGGTAAAATCGGTTATATCCAGATCGGTACCTTTGCCAACGATACCTCCAGCCTGATGCAGAAAGCTGCCCAGCAATTCAAAGATGCCGGCGTCAAAGGGGTCGTGCTCGACCTCCGCAACGACCCCGGTGGTCTGCTGGAAGCCGCCGTCAATGTCTCCAGCCTGTGGCTGCCGTCCGGCACCAACGTCCTGCAGGAACGCCGCGGTAACACCGTCACCCAGAACTACAGCGCCGTCGGTGGCGACACTCTGCACGGTATTCCGACCGTCGTCCTGATCAACGAGGGCAGCGCCAGTGCCTCCGAGATTACCGCCGGTGCCTTGCACGATAATAAAGCCGCCCGCCTGATCGGTACCAAGAGCTACGGTAAGGGCGTCGTCCAGCAGCTGATCAACCTCAGCGACGGCGGCCAACTGAAGGTCACCGTCGCCAGTTGGTATCGCCCTGATGGTCAGAACATCAATCACAAGGGCATAACACCGGACGACGTCGTCAAACTGTCCGATGAAGATATCAAAGCCGCCAAAGACTCACAGCTTGACGCCGCTAAAGCCTACCTCAGCAAATAGTTGCTCAGGGCCAGCCGCTCGTGCTAAAATTTACGGAAAGAGAGGTGAGTTTGTAGTGGCAGGTAGCACGAAGTATGTGTTTGTAACTGGTGGTGTGCTTTCCGGATTAGGCAAGGGTATCACGGCCGCCTCGATCGCCAACCTACTCAAAGCCCGCGGCCTGAGTGTCAATCTCCAAAAATGTGACCCTTATCTTAACGTCGATGCCGGGTTGCTCAACCCCCGCGAGCACGGTGAGTGCTTCGTTACCCGTGACGGTGCCGAAACCGACCTCGACCTCGGTCACTACGAGCGCTTCATCGACCAGCAACTGACCCAGGTCAGTTCATTGATGAGCGGCCGGGTACTGCTGAAAGTCATCCAGGACGAGCGCAGCGGTAAGTACGAAGGCAAGTCGGTCCAGATTATTCCCCAGGTCACCAGTACCATTCAGGACTATATTGCCGAAGCCGGCGCCGGGCACGACGTCCATATCGTCGAAATCGGTGGCACCGTCGGTGATTACGAATCGCTCAGTTTCATCGAAGCCATCCGCGAGTTTAGCATGCGCGTCGGCCGCGAAGACTGTCTGTACGTCCACCTGGTCTACCTGCCATACCTCGGCGCCAGCCAGGAGATCAAGACCAAGCCGGCTCAGAATTCGGTCCGTGAACTACGCGGTCTGGGTATCTTGCCGGACATCCTGATGGCCCGTTCCGAAGCTCCGGCCCACGAAAGCGTCAAGAAAAAATTAAGTTTATTCTGCGGCGTCGCCGAAGAGGCCATCGCCTTATTGCCCAACGCCCGTAGCATCTATGAGGTCCCACTGACCCTGGAAGACAGTGGTATCACCGAAGTTATCATCAAGCGCCTCGGCCTTCAGACCGGCCCGGCAGATCTGGAACCATGGCGGGCCATGGTCAAGCGGGCTACCACCAGCTTTGAAAAGACCGTCACCATCGGCATCGTCGCCAAATATATGGACAACGCCGATACCTATCTCAGCGTCTTCGAAGCCCTCAAGGCCGCCGCCTGGTGGAACGACGTCAACGTCGACCTGCGATGGGTCGACGCCGCCCAGCTCGGCGACAGCCAGGATGTCGCCGCCGACTTGGCCGCCTACGACGGCGTCGTCGTTCCCGGTGGCTTCGGCTCACGCGGTGTCGACGGCAAGATCAAAGCCGCCCAGCACGCCTTGACCACCAAGCTACCGTATCTCGGCCTCTGTTACGGCCTGCACATGGCCGTCATCGCCGCCGCCCGGCTGCACGGTTTAGACAAAGCTAACACCACCGAAGTCGACCCGACCACGCCCGACCCGATTATCGCCACCATCGCCGGCCAAGAGGGTAAACAAAGCACCGGCGGCACCATGCGCCTCGGCGACTACAGCTGCAACCTAACGCCCGGCAGCCTGGCCGCCAAACTCTACGGCGCTGCGCAGATCGTCGAACGTCACCGCCACCGCTACGAGTGCAACGCCGACTATGTCGACCAGTATGAAAGCTGGGGCATCCGTGCCGTCGGCACCAACCCGGAAACCAAACTGGTCGAAGTTATCGAAGGCGTCGACCACCCATTCTTCCTAGCTAGCCAGTTCCACCCCGAGCTCAAAGGCCGCCCCACGGCCGCCCACCCAATGTTCGATGGCTTCATCAAAGCCGCCATCGCCAAACAACAGTGATAAAATAGTTGTTTACGGTTGCCAAGCTACCTAATCTACGCTACCATGAGCAGTATGCAACCAACATCGCCCGACCCAACCGACCCTATCAAACCAATGCCACCAACACCTGCTAGCGATGCCGTCCTGGCCCCGACGCCGGCCATGGCCGCCCAGCCCAGCGAGCACCCCAAGCGTATTCTGCTCGTCGAAGACGACGACGCCCTAGCTAACGTCTACGTTATGCGTCTCCAGGCCGAAGGCATGGACATCCGTCGCGTCGCCAACGGCGAGGACGCCCTGGCGGCCGTCATCAGTTATCATCCAGACTTAGTGTTACTCGACGTCATGATGCCCAAGGTCAGCGGTTTCGACGTCCTCGACATCCTCCGTAACACGCCAGAAACTGCCAACACCAAGATTATTATGCTAACTGCCTTAAGCCAGGAAAGCGACAAGGCCCGTGCCGAAAGCCTGGGTGTCGACGACTACCTCGTCAAATCCCAAGTCGTCATCGCCGACGTCGTCGACCGCGTCAAACACCACCTCAACATCAACTAGCCCTCCCACTGCCCACTAGCAGGGCAGCTTATTGACATATATTAAAGCTTATGCTAA
>JBBRLU010000002.1:0-43948 GCA_038231175.1 Saccharimonadales bacterium (SeqCode)
CAGTGTCAAAAAGATTACGAGTTTAGAGAGTTCATTAAACAGTGGAAACTCGCACAGGTTGATGGAGGTATAGGTATTAATGTAAAGACGGTTTCCGCACATATTAGAAGGTATCTGGCGATACAATATGGAAGTGCGTGTACACTTTGCGGTTGGTCACACTTGAACATGATTACCGGAAAGGTACCGCTCGAGATAGATCACATAGACGGTGATGCTGATAACAATTGCGAAGCTAATCTTCGACTTATTTGTCCAAACTGTCATTCGCTGACACCTAGTTTTCGTGGTCTAAATAAAGGTAGAGGGCGTACATGGCGCAAGCTAAAATATGTTAGAAATTCATAAATAAGCCACCTTAGCTCAGTGGTAGAGCAATGGTTTTGTAAACCATCGGCCGTCGGTTCAATCCCGACAGGTGGCTCCAATTTTACTTCAGCCGCGTCAGTGGTAAGATGTAACAGTTAACAAAGTAATGTGCGGGGTTAGTGAAGCGGTCAAACACAGCAGACTGTAAATCTGCCCTCTCCGAGTTCGTAGGTTCGAATCCTACACCCCGCACCAACAAAAGAAGCCCGCTTAAGGGGCTTTTTTTAGTTTCTCGATTTCGTTTCTTAAACCTAACAATTGTAACTCTCTATCGACCATCATGACATTGACCTGCTCTAATTGTTCGACGGTTTTAGTCAGGCTGGCGAGCACATTGTGGGCGGTTGTGACATCTTGCATTACCCCTAAATACCTAATGATCCTGCCGTCGTCTTCTACGATGGGAACGACCGATAGTTCATTCCAAAACATACTGCCGTCTTTACGGTAATTCTTTATTATAACTTTGCATCCTTCGTGCCTGTGGACTGCTAGCCTCAGCTCTGCTAAACCACTCTGGCGAGTGTCCTTGCCTTGCAGGAAGCGGCAATTTCGTCCCAACAATTCCTGGCGGCTATAGCCAGTGAGAGTTTCAAATGTCCTATTAACGTCAATGATTGGATTATCAGGCTGGTTGGGATCAGTAATAACTACCCCGTTTAAAGTGTGGTCGAAAGCTCTAGCTCTAATTTCTGGTAGAATATTACTCATAATAACCCCATTGCTGAAACTATATCAAATATAGTCTCTTGCAGGTCACCATGCAACGAGATAAATATCACATAAAATACATGCAGCAATCTCGGTGTTGGTTATTAACTGCAGATTTGGTACAATCGACAGGGTAAAGTTGCCGCGATAGCTCAGTGGTAGAGCACTTCCATGGTAAGGAAGGGGTCTTGAGTTCAAATCTCAATCGTGGCTCCATCAAGGCTAGAATATTATTGTTGACAACATGTGTGTTATGGATTATCATAAGCAGTATTAAGACGTAAATCCACAAGAAATACGCTTAAAACAAACAGGATCGTCGTTCTTAAAACAATACGGAACACCAACGATATCGACCACTTCTTGCAAGAAGAAAAACTTAAATAGCGGCCAGATCAGCCGCTATTTTTGTTTTATGTGGCGTTGTAACGTGAAACTGACGATCGACGGATCATCGAAGGACAGTAAGTGCTCGGCTATAGCGCTCTGCAGGCAGCTGACGCCAGCCTCCGCCAAGTAGGTATGATTAGTGGCCGGACAATAGACGTCTTTACCGCCAAAGATAGCGCTGCAGGGTATTGTGGCGCTAAGTTTAGCCCACTGGTCAGCAGTCTGCTGCATGGGCTCAAGCAGCCAGGTCATGGTCTGGCGCATACCTAAATAGCCGCGAGGTAATTGATCGCGGACTAACTCGGCGGCAGCCATCCGAATAGAGTATCTCGTAATGACATCACGCGAGACCAAAAAAGCGCATGAGCGTATGATAGGCAATCTTCCTGAAGAAATAGCGGCTAGGACTATGCATCAGCCGGCATACCGTCTTATACAGCAATCCGATACTAGGCCTCAGGGCGGGTGCTAAGAGCGTCAGCGACGACACTGGGTTCCCGGCTAAGGCATACTCGGCCGACCGGCCATGGCTCAGTAAGTCAAGTAGATAGACATTGAAGTCATCGAGTTTCGAAATCAGGGTCAGCCAGTTGAAGGAGTTTCCGCCAA
Organism: Saccharimonadales bacterium (SeqCode); assembly: GCA_038231175.1. Lineage (GTDB taxonomy): Bacteria > Patescibacteriota > Saccharimonadia > Saccharimonadales > UBA4665 > UBA4729. The sequence continues at coordinate 2,080 of JBBRLU010000002.1, forward strand.
GGGCATGGAGCGCTACCAGATCGGCAGCCTAGACCCCTTGGCTGGGATAAAATGGTAGTGCGTGCCGCTAGGGGTAGTCCGACAATCGAGCTGATATTCAGGCTGTTTTACATAGCTCTCGAACGGTACGTCAGTGTCGAGCTGCAGCTGATTAATCCGGTCTAGTAAGTGGCAGGCTTTTGCGCTGGACATATGCCTTTAGTATAAAGCCTATAAATATCCTGGCTAGAGTTTACATATAATAGCCAATCTGTTAGGATGATAGTAATAAAGTTTTAGAAAGTTATATTCTTATGGCCAAAAAAGGCGACAAGCGCAAAATTATCGGTATGGTGAGCGAAGCGACTGGCGAGCGCATCTATTACACTACCAAGAACACTATGAATACCCCCGAAAAGCTGTCACTGAAGAAGTACAGCCCCAAGCTTCGCAAGCACGTTGTCTTTACCGAGACCAAGAAGAACCTTGGCCGCAACGAAGCTCCTAAACGCTAAGTTGTCAGCCCAATATAAAAAACTGCAGCCTGTGAGCTGCAGTTTTTTATTGTTACCAAGTTTAGTCCTTAGCTAGATCGAGGATCGTGTTGATCATCTCGGCGTGGCTCCAGACCAGTGGCGTGACGCCGACCGGTACGGCCGTAGCCGGGTCAAATTGCTCACCTAAGACACCGCTGGGTAGTTCGCGGTCGAGCGCCCATTGTAATAGCGGCTGGGCTTTATCAAAGTCACCTAAGCTGGCGTAATACTGGGCCAACCACAGGGTGCTGACGATCCACGGATTACCCTTATACTCGCGCTTGGTTAAGAAGTAATTATCATTTTCGTAGCGCAGTACGCCACCACTCGGGGATTGGTTCAGGATGCGTTCTTCGACATGTTTAGCGGTGCTGACAAGCCGTTCGTCGTCGAGCTTGAGTCCGGCGTACATATAAGGGCCGTAGAGGTTGGAGATATCGAGCGTATTGTCGTACTCGATAGTGCCGTCGGTCTGCAGCAGGAAACCTTTGACGAAGTAGCCATCCTGGTGGTAGAGCTTACCTAGGTTGTCACGGATACCGTCGGCCGCCCGTTTCCAGCGGATACTATCGTCGGGGGCTTCCATGACAACGGCTAATTTAGCCGCCGCCTGCAGACCGGCGATGACCGTACAGACGGTATAGGTACTGGTTAGGAACTTCTCTTCCCACAGATCGTACGTGGCGTGCGGTAAGCCGGTTTCGTCGTCTATGAACTGAGCCATGAAGTTGGCGCAGGGGGCGATGAAGCTGTGGTACATGCTCTCGACCAGCTCGATATCTTTACTGGTTTCATAATATTCACCGATGATAAAGACCACCGAAGCCGTTTCGTCTTCCTGGATAGCCAGCTCCTTGCGCCGGCCATGGACCAGCGGGTGCCAGGTCGAGCCGATGGCCCGGTCCGGCTGGTATTTATGCATCAGGTAGCCGTCCTTGTGCATGGTATCGCGGGCGAAGGCGAAGAACTGGCGGGCTTCGTGGAAGTGTCCGAGCCGGATCAAAGGCCACAAGGCATAGGCGGCGTCGCGGGGCCAGCAGTAACAGTAGTAATCACGGCCATAATTGAAGATGCTGGAATCGCCGCTGGCCAATACCGAGCCCCGATTGTCGCAGTGGGCCTTCACGACTAACAGGCTGTGCTGCAAGCTCCGCAGATGGTCGACCGGCAGGTTGACGTCACCTTCGGCCAGCCACTGCTGCCAGTGGGCGCGGACTTTCGGTAGATGATCGGTCATATCCTTTTGTTTAAAATGATTGTGGACCAATTGGGCGTCGCTCTGACTGCTGGCGGCTACGATCCAATAGTTGACCAACGTCGTTTCGCCAGGATCAAGATGGCGCTGAAAGCGGATGACGCTGTCGACGCCGCCATGCTCGACGGCGTTGTCCGATAAAACGCCGTCCTCGGCGTCCTTGAAGGTGCCGGCTTTACCTTCGATGCCGTAACTGCCGACGGCGTACTGGTCGAAGTCGCCACCATCATTGAACTTACCGGCAATCAGTAAACAATAGCGGCCTTTATAGTCGAGCAGGTAATGCTCGTCAGGGACGTAGAGGGCGGTATCGGCCCGGCCGTCGCGCGAGATTTCGAAGACCTGGTGCATGAACAAGCGCACGTCGCGGGCCGTATCGGCTTGGTTAGTAATTGAAATGTGGCGGATAAAGGCGTTATGTTCAGAATCTATAAAATCTTTGAGGTGGACGGTTAAGCCTAGTTTATCGGAGTGTAGGTGGATGTCGGAAATAAGGGCATCATCTTCAAAATTAACCTCAGCCGACCAACTGCCATTGTCGGTCCAGCTGAACTGACCATCGACCCACAAGCCGATCTTGTGCTGACTGGAACGGGCGTTAGTTAGATTCTCGAGCCCGACGTAGGGATAATAAAAGTCGTGGACTAAGCCGTTTTCGTCGAGTCCGACGAATAACTGGCCGTTACTAAGCACTACTGGTCGTCCCATTCAGTTATCTCCCACTAAAATTGTCATTATACGGCCACGCCCTTTTCGCTCAAGCGGAATTTCAGGTCGTGGAAGGCGTTCATGAAGTTTATATAAGCCTCGTAGGGTGTTTTATAAGGGCTGAAGTAGGCATGGATGTCGCCGTCGTTGAAGTATTTGGTACACATATAGTAGAAGTGGTCGCTGGTCTGCAAGCGGCGCCAATCTTCAATGAGTAATAAGTCATCGGTTTGAATGATGTCGCTCTGCAGGTCGTAGAGCGCCTGGATCGAGCCGGTCTGCATGGCATTACCGAGCCAGGCTGACAGGTCGCGTTCGGTGTCGGCCCAGGTCATTGTTTGTGGCACGTCGACGACGTCGACCGGCTGGTTGCTGTCGATCACTTCTGACACCGTCATGAAAGTGTGGTGCTCGTTCTTGAGCCATTCACCAGGTAAGTGCGACAGGAAGCCGAAGATACCGGATTCTTCCCACTGGTGTTCGCCGAAGGTTTCGTAGTCCATGAACAGGTTGAAATTGGTGGCCGTCTGGTCGTCGGCCAGCCAGCCGGCAAACTTATCAGCGGTCAGTGGCCACTCACTCCACTCGTGATCGCCAAAACGGAAGGCGATGTCATCGCTCAATTTATAATTCTTCATCAGCAAGGCGATGTTGTCGGTGTAGCTGGGGCGGTAGACGTGGTTGGGGCTGCGCCAATCAAGGATCGGGTCCCAGCCTTCGGCCAGAATACCTTTGTAACCGGCTTTATCGGCCCAGTAGGCGACATCGTTGTTGTAGCACAATTCGGTGTTACGGAAGACTTGCGGCGTCTGACCGAATAATTCCTGGACCTTACGCTTGTGCATATCGACCTGAATCTCAAATTCGGACCGCGAGTAAAAGAAGGCTAGGCTGTGATGGTAGGTCTCGGCCACGATCTCTACGCGGCCGGTGGCACATAATTCCTGGAAGGAACGCAAAGCCTCGGGCGACCATTTTTCCAACTGCTCAAGGACGGTGCCGGTAATCGACAGACTGAGCTTGAACTGCGGATTGTCGTTGAGTAACTGCAGCAGCCGGGCATTGGTCGGTAGGTAGGACTTTTCGGCTACCTTTCTCAGGATCCGCTCATTACTTTCCTGGTCCTCATAGGCGGCGTCGAAATAATCATGATTTACCGCCGTATCAAAGATCGTATAGTGCCTGACCCGGTACGGTTGATGGACGTGGAGGTAGAGGACGATGGCCTTACTCATAGCGCGACCTCAAGGTGCTCTTTATACAGCTGCTCGACTTTATCACTGGCGCTGTCCCAGCTCAGGCGGGCATACTCTTGATAGGCGTTAGCCTGCAGGGTGTCGCGCAGATCGTCGTTCTGGACCACAGCCGCAATCTGGGTGGCCATTTCCTGGATATCCCAGAAATTGACCTTCAGACAATTGGTTAGAATTTCGCTGACGCCCGATTGGTGCGTGACCAGCGCCGGTGTGCCGTAGCCGATGGCCTCCAAAGGGGTCAAGCCGAAGGGCTCAGAAATCGACGGCATAACGAACAGGTCGGCAATACCGTAAGCATCGCGCCAGCGTTTGCCGCGCTGAAAATCGGTAAATAAGACATTCTGACCGATGCCGAGGTCGGCCGCCAGCGTCAATAACTCATAATATTGCTCGCCGCTGCCAACGATCAGGAACATCGTCTTGGGGTGACGCTCGATGACTTCTTTAGCCGCCTGCAACAAGTTGGGCAGCCCTTTTTGGATGGTCAAGCGGCCGATGTTGACGACTACCCGGTAGCCCAGGGCTTTCATAGCCTCCAGGTAACGGTAGGAGTTATCGGTGTCGAGCGGTACCAAGTCGGCCGGTTCGATGCTGTTATGGACAACCTCGATCTTATTTAAAGGAATATGGTACTCGCGGTGAATGATTTGTCTGGTATGCTGGCTGACGGCAATGATGCGGTCGGCGGCGTGCATGGCCAGGTCTTCGATCTCATGGACCAGCGGGTTGCCGCGGCCACCGGCGCGGTCCGACTCGACGGAGTGGACGTGCAGGATAATGGGGCAGCCTTTGGCTTCTTTGGCGCGCAGGGCGGCCCGGAACGTCAGCCAGTCGTGGGCGTGGACGATGTCGAACTCAGTGGTCTCGACCAGTTTGGCGACGGCCTGTTCGTACAGTCGTACCTGGGCGTAGATATCCAGGTGTTCTTGGCTGCCGTCTTCTAGGACATATTTATAACTGTCGTAGGCGATACCGGAGCGGATGACTTCGGCAACCCCCTGGGGGTGAGCAGCCGTAACGTCCATGAAGTCGATGCCGTGATCGGCCCGGTAGGGAACTACGAATTCGATGTCAAGATCTTTTTTTGAGAGGGATTTACAGAGCTGATAACAGGCTATCCCGAGGCCACCACTATTGTTAGGAGGTAACTCCCAGCCGAGCATTAAAACTTTCATCTTCCTCTTTTTTGCGCTATTTGAATTTTTTAAACCACAACCGCAATACCCACCAAGTGTACCTCTTAAGCTGGCCGCCGGTCAAGTTTTCTTAACAACAAAAAACCGTAAAATATCTTACAATGGCCAACCCCACAAGATTCATAAAAGTGATATGATAAATTTAATGTATAAACTGAATCTGACGGATGAATGTAGTATCAGAATAATGACAGCCCAGGGTTGGCTAGAAGCTAATTTTGATGCCGTGAGCGCTAACCTGACCATAGAAAGATATGAAGTCTTGAGCTCACAGCGCCATCAGGGTCATGGTAAACAGCTTCTCCGTTTGGCGCTCGTCGAAGCCCGCTTGCTAGAGGCCGGGACTATCTCCGGCGATATTACCAGCCGCGAATCACTGCAAGCGGCTCGGACTGTTTTTGGCGAGCAGTCCTTAAAGATAAAAGCTAGCGGCCAATTCGAGCAAGACAAGCGCCCCTATCACCTACGCTTCGGGACCGAAGCGACACTGCTGTTCCAATTACCTGAGACGGCATAGATGTATTAGTCGGTATGGTGGTCGCGCCGGCGATCAAAGTGTTTTTTGGGATTAAAGTGCCACTTCGGCTTGAAGCTATGGCGTTTTTTGTGCTTGCCATCTTCCAGGCGCGTCAGTCCGGCCATGAAGCGGTTACCAAGATGGGTCTCTAGTTTCGTCAGTCGCGCTAAATCTGTCCGCTGGACTTTCGATAGCTCCAGTAATGATACGGCCCCTTCAGACATAAATCGGACCTGCTGCACGACCTGTTTCAGCGGAACTTCCGGAATCTTACGAAAATTAAGCGCCTGTAGATTACGGCGCTCAATATGGAGCTGCTCGACAACCCAGAGGCTATACTGCTCGACAAAGCGGCGCTGATTTTCCGGGGTGTGCTCAAGTAGCGGCGAGCTGGAGGTTTCTAGCTGTTGGCTGCCAAATTGTAGCTGCGTGCGGGCCGCCAGCGTGCCGTATTTGGCGTCAAAATAAGCCTTGCCGGGCCGGACCTTAAAAATGTCGGGCGCCAGTTGGCTGAGCCACTCCGGCTCGACGGCCGTCAGTTGATTAACCAGATGCAGGGTTTCTAAGCCGGCGCCGGTCGGTACTTCCAGATCGAAGGGTGTTCCGGCCACCAGACTGGCGTTCTTGACGACGGTCGTACTGGAAATTTCACGGCGCTTGTTAGTAAACAGCTGGACCGCCTGCTTATCGGTTTCGGTCGACCATAGTTGGTGTAATTGGCCGGCGACGATAGATTTCAGTAGTTGTGGCATTTCCGTTTCGTCGACTGGTCCGAGCGCTATATCGTGCAGCCCTAGGTCGTGGTTGAGGCGCTCCATGATCTCTGCGGCCTTATCGATGTTCTTGACGATGATGCCCATGTCGTCCATGGCCGCCAGGTCGATCTGCTCAAGGGCCAGGTAGACTTCGTATTGGGCTACCAGATCAGAGCGGTTCTGTTTGCTGTAGCGGCGCCAACCGGTGTAGCGCGGGCCGCCTTTGACGATACCACCAACTTCTTGGATGGCGATGATGGCTGCCATCTTGGCTTGGGTAACTGGCTCGAGTTTTTTAGCTTCGACCAGCATACGGGCGTAGCTCGACTCAACCGGAAAGCGTTCCATCTCGCGGCCGATGACGGTGACCTCTTGGCGGGTCGTCAGGGCCCCCAGGCTTACTAGCGTATGCTTGGCCTGTTTGATGGTCTTACGACTGGGGGCGTGGTAAAAGTCGAGGTCTTCAATATCGATCTGGATATTAGCCAGGCGTAGTACTAAGCGGTCGATATGCTTGCGCATGATTTCCGGAATACCGTAGAGCTGGCGCTCGGCCAGCGGCGGGCAGGGCAGCGTGCCGAGCTGCGCCAAGACGTATAACCCGGGTTTGACGCGGCCGGCCCGGCCGGCCCGTTGCAGACAATCGGCTTGCGATACTTCCGAGATAAATAAGCCTTCGACACCGCTTCTGACTTCGGCCCGGCGCTCCAGCCCGGAGTCGATCACGACGTCGATATCGTCGATCGTAATACTAGTCTGAGCAATATTAGTCGATAAGATTATTTTGCCAGCGGCGTAATGCCCGAAAGCCAGTTGTTGGTCGGCCGGTTCGAGCTGGCTGTGGAGCGGAATGATCGGAATCGGGCTCGCCAGGCCGGCCTGGAGCGCCTCGGTGACGGCTTCGATCTCGGCCTTACCCGGCAGGAATACCAACATGTTAGATAGGCGTTTAGCTGACAACTCGATTATCTCGGTAATCAGATCTGAGCCATGGCGCTGCTCGACCGGGAAACTACGGCCACTGATCGCCAGCGGCGGCGGGGCGTTATAATAAGCCGCCAGGCTGGTCGAGTCGATGGTGGCGCTCATCAATACTACTTTAAAATCGGGGTCTTCCAGGCAGCGCTTCTTGGCCCAGGCCACCAACACTTCCATGTTCTCGTTCCACTCGTGGACTTCGTCCAGGATCAGTATCTGACGATCGGCGGTACCGCTGCCGGTCAGCTCGCGGACCAGCTGCAGGCCGTCGGTGCAATATAAGATGACCGTCTCCGGCGTATCGTCGCGCTCGTGGGCCGTACGATAGCCGACAAGACTGGTGCAATCACGGCCCTGGCGCCAGGAGTACTCCTGCCGGACGCGGTCGCTCAAATTACGGGCGGCTAGGATCCGCGGTTGGGTGACGATAATCTTCTGGTAGCCGGCCTCGGCCAGGTACTGTGGCACCTGCGTACTTTTGCCAGCACCGGTCTCGGCGGTAATGATAGTGACCTGGTTAGCAGCCACGGTGGCCACGATTTCTTGTCGGCGGGTGGCGATCGGTAACTGATTGATCGTTTCAAAAGTTGTAGCCGTCATTACAGGTATTGTAAGCATAAGTTGTCGAAGCGCAAAATCCAATCAATTAGTTGATGTGTACGAGAACGCTCGCCGCGATTAGCGGCCACCTTAAGTAGCACCCAAATCAAAAATGACGCATAATAAATCGCATCATGAAGCCCGTACTAACTGTCAGCATAGTATTACCTATATCTCAGCAGCAAGCCTTTGCCTTTATAACTGATTGGGAACGACAGCAGTCGTGGATCCCGGCCACCCGTATTACTAAAAAACAGCATGATGATCGGGCCGGTGGTTCCGTCATCGCTCGAACCAGCCTGCTGGGGATTGGCTTTAACGATAGGATGTCGATCACCACCTACGATGCACCCCACAACTGCGCGGTGCGCCACACCGGTAAGCTAGTCCGTGGCCAAGGTCAATTTATAGTGGAGTCTGTGGGCGCGCAGTCACGATTTACCTGGCTCGAGGACGTCAGTCAGACGGCTTGGTGGTACCGCTATCTTTTCATATTGTCTAAGCCAATCTCGATATTCTTTTTGAAGCTGAGCTTATATCGTCTGCGGCGGGTTATCGTCAGTCTTTCGAAGACTCAGTAGGCCGATTGAGGGTGGCCGACTAGTTCCAAGGTAGTGACACTTTTTAGAGCCCGGTTAGACGTAGATCGCTTTGACTATTAATGTATACATAGCCGCCAGCAAAATAGTTGGCACGGGTGCCCCAAAATCATCAATTTCTGTCGCCTATTCGGCATTGCTACTCGGCTGGCGTTTTGCCGGGCTGAGCGTGGGATCTGCCGGTGGCTTTTCTGCCGACTGACGGGCGCTAGTAGCGACTTGTTCATCAAAGATTATACCGCCACCTTTGCCGCGGACGGTATTGAAAAACATCGAGCGCACGACACTCAGGCCATCAAATTTTGTAAAATTGATTTACAGTGATGCCTCGAGTAGGCATCCGCTTCTTGGGTCATCGCGTTCACTGTATTCAGGCACGCTAAGTGTCATGCAGCCTTCATCCCAATTGCTCAGATACGGCAAGGTCGTCAGAAGGTCACGTCCTTTGACCGTCTGATAGCTATTACCATGATAAGGATAGCCATGCCTTACCAGATGCTGGCCGTGTTCGGCAAAATGCTGATAGCTCATGGTCACGACAGTGTCTAACTGTTCCTGAGTCGCAAACTCGGTAACCCCTGGTTTATCCGGCGTAGCGCTCATGAGTTAAGATAAAGGATCGGTGAACCGGAGTAGCCAGTGGTAGCGATCATAGCTCTCGTCCGGAGCCGGCCTGCTACCGGTGTATCGCCAGCCGCGTAACCAGTTTTTATTATTCGCCTTGTAGGATAATCGCTGCAGCTTTGGAATTCGTCTGTCATATCTCTGATTTTATAACTAACTGAACCATATGCAAGCACCAGGATGGCCTCCTCACAAAGTAGGCCTTGGACCATGAGCGTACAGCCTGCTATTGTAGCTGACACAGTTAATATAAGCCGCTCACTTTTGAATCGGCTCCCCGTGCGCCGGGGTCGCTTTGGGATTTACCAGTTCAGTGATATGTTGTCGAGACTATTTTCGTTGATTTCTTCTGCCCATTTGTCGATGTAGAAATAAAGTTTATCGATTCGTTCGTCATTAGTCATTTTCTGGATTTCTAATTTTGTGTAGTGCTTTTCGAAATCTCGTTCTGCAAGGTGCTCGACTAGCTCGTCCCAAAAAGTATCTTCGTTGTACTCGTCTATAGCCTCAAAGACATCTTGGCTCTCCTCAAACATTCTTGTAGGAAAATATTGACCATCTTCAGCCGTTTTGTCATCAACGTAATCGGCGAGCCCAAACTTTTTGGCATGCGAAAATACAAAATTTTCTATGTCGTCATAATCTTCGAGCCGCGGGTTGATCTGCCCATCACCTCGGTTGGCATTCGCTACCCAATTGCCAAGGTAAACGATTTTCAAAAGTGCTAGAAATTGATCCTTAGTAAACTCGATAGTTTGTCGGTCATGTTTATCGGGCATAGTTAAAACCGGCTTTCTAGATCACGCTTTTTGGCATAAGCTATGATTTCTTTGTTAGGTTGGCCAGACACCCAGAGTCGCTCAAATAGATTTGAATAAGCGTTTTCGGCTACAATTAAATTCATACGATATAGTTCTTTATTAAGATAACTATTTAATCTATATCATAACAATAGCAACAAACGCAACCGTCAGACTAATACTGTAACTGTAGGAGGTAACCAGCGAGTCATCTGAGGGTCGTGGAGGCAAAAATGACCGATCAAATTTTTATATAGGATGATTACAATAGAAGCAAATTAGGCAAAAGGAATCAGATTTATCTTTGATAAGTGGATGGCAGGGATAGTTGGAGTCGAACCAACCTCTAAGGTTTTGGAGACCTTTATACTAACCGATGTACTATACCCCTAGGTCGTTACGTGGGTAACTGGGCTATTTTATGCTAAATATTCAAACTTGTCATCTGTTTATGCTTGGCTAGGGGCCTAAAATCTGCTATACCTATAGCAACACATGGCCAAGATTCTTCCCACGAAACCCTTCCTCATCATGCTTTACGGCTTCCCGGGGGCCGGCAAAACTTATTTTGCACGCCAGATGGCCGAGAATATTCAGGCCGCCCACGTCCAGGGCGATCGGATCCGCAGCGAGTTGTTTGAATCACCACGCTACGACAAAGCCGAAAATGATGTTGTCGCCCAGCTGATGGATTATATGACCGAAGAATTCTTAAGTGCCGGGTTGAGCGTTATCTATGACGCCAATTCTATGCGCCTGACGCAGCGTCACGCCCTCCGCGAACTGGCCCGTAAGAACCGCGCCACGCCGCTGCTGATGTGGTTCCAGATCGATGCCGAGAGTGCTTACGGCCGTTCCCAGAAGCGCGATCGCCGCCGGGCCGATGACAAGTATGCCGCCCAGTGGGACCGTGATACCTACAAGAAGATCCTAGGCTACATGCAGAACCCTAGTCTGGCCGAAGAATATGTGGTCATCAGCGGTAAGCACCTCTTCAGCACCCAGCAGAACGCCGCCGTCAATAAGATGCGCAACTTAGGGTTGCTCAGTAACGATGACGCCAGTACCTATGTCGCTAAGCCCGGTCTGGTCAACCTGGTACCTGGTACCCAAAACAACGGTGGTCGCGTCGATATGTCGCGGCGCAATATCAATATTCGCTAGCTACCTGCAGTGGCGGCTCTGGGAGACACCATGGCCCTAAAAAAGTTTGAACTGGCCGAGGGTCTGGAGATTACCGTCTACAAACGTCGGGGTAGCCGTAGTATCCGTCTGAGTATTGCCGCCAGTGGCGAAGTCCGCGTCAGTATGCCGCTGTGGCTGCCGTATAAAGCCGGCCTGGCGTTCGCGGAGTCACGCTTAGACTGGATCCGCGAGCAACGACAGGTGCCGAATGTCATGCTTGAAGGGCAGGTGATCGGTAAACAGCACCAGCTCCACTTTCGGGTCAGCGCCCGAGCCACCAAAGCGGCTAGCCGGCTGACGAACACTGAGATTATCATTACGCACCCCCTGAAGACGCCGGTCAGCGACCAGACTGTTCAGACTGTTGCCGAAAAGGCCGCCATCCGCGCCCTCCGCCAAGAGGCAACGGCCGTGCTGCCCGGACGGTTGCAAGTCCTAGCTGAACAACACGGCTTCAGCTACGCCGATGTCGCCATCAAGCAACTGACCAGCCGTTGGGGCAGTTGTGACCAACAGCAGCATATCGCACTTAATCTTTATCTGATGCAGCTGCCGTGGGAACTGATTGATTACGTCTTACTGCACGAGCTGGTCCACACCAAACATCTGCACCACGGTGCCGACTTCTGGGAAGCCCTGGAAGTAGTCGCGCCCGGCGCCAAACTACTGCGCAGCGCCATCCGTAAGCATAAGCCGGTTGTCCTACGCTAAAAAGTCGCTATAATTACCAGTTATATGGCAAGTACCGCCCCCACCTACGTTAATAATCGGTCCCTGACGGTAGCCGGCCGGCGGGTGGGCCTGGTTATCCCGACTATCGCGACCCTGGTCTGTATCGGCGCGCAGTACTTCTTTAGTAACTTTTTTGATTATATAAACATCGAGAATCTGGTCTTGACGCTAGCCGGTCTGGTGGTACTGATGTTGGCCGACGTTCTGAACCGGCAACCTTCTAAAAGTTGGCGCTATGTGCACTGGGCGCTGGTTCACATATTTGTCCTTTACGGGATCGGTTTCCTATTACCGCTACCTAGCCCTTACATGATATTCGTAGCTATGCTAGCGATTTTGGTCTATGTCGAATTAGGTCAGCGGGCCCTGCTGGTCAGCATCTTTGGTAGCTTGGGCTTGTTGACCGGACACTATCTGGGGCTGAACGGTCTCAGTGATAAAAGCCAACTTGGCATATTCTTCGTGACCTACGTGGCGACGCTCGTCCTGACGTTTTACGCCGTGCGCTACCTGATGATCGCCGACCGCGAACTGGCCCACCTGTCGATTGATTCGGCAAAAGCCATCGCCCAGCAGAAACAGATGGAATCGTTGATCAATAACATCAGCGACGGCGTCATCGCCGTCAATAAGAATCATAAGGTCAGCCTCTACAACGCCGCCGCCCTGGACGTGCTCGATCTCAACACTGACATCAAAGGTAAAGGTCTGGCCAGCTTGCTGAGGCCGATCAACGACGAGTCGCAGCCGGTCAATATCCTACTGTTGTTGAACGAGACGACCGTACCGACGATTAACCGCGACCTGCGGATAAAATACAAGGATGGCAGCATCGCTAACTTATTCTTAGGCATCGCGCCGGTCTATCTAGGTTTTGGGCGCTCCGAAAGTAACGGCTACACTATCTTACTGCGTGATATCACCCGCGAGAAATCATTAGAAGAAGAGCGTGATGAATTCATCTCGGTCGTCAGCCATGAGCTCCGGACGCCGATCGCGATTTCCGAGGGTAATATCGGTAATGCCGAATATATCGTCGAAAAGACCGGTGACTTGACGGCTGTCAAAGGGGCGCTGAAAGAGGCCCACAACCAGGTCTTGTTCCTGGCCTCGATGATCAACGACCTGTCGACGCTGTCGCGGGCCGAGCGCGGTGTGCTGCACATAGACCCGGAATCGATCAACATTCCGGAACTAGCCGATGAATTGCTGAGTAACTACACGCCCGATGCTACCAAAAAAGGTCTGACCCTCAGCCTCGAGCTGGCCGCCGGCCTCGGCGAATTACAATCGGGTAAGCTCTACGTCCGCGAAGTCTTGCAGAATTTTATTACCAACGCCATCAAGTACACCGAGACCGGCAGCGTCGTCATCGGCGCCAAAGCCGGCGATAATGGCACTACGTTCTACGTCCGCGACAGCGGCATCGGTATCTCCAAAGGCGACCAGGACCGCGTCTTCGATAAGTTCTTCCGTTCCGAAGATTACCGCACCCGCCAAAATAATGGTACCGGCCTGGGGTTATACGTCACCATGAAGCTGGTAAAGATATTACACGCTCAGATCAGTCTCGACAGCGAGCTTAACAAAGGCTCGACCTTCACGATCTTTTTCCCGAACTTAAAAAAGGACTGACTTAGGCTCTCGGTAGTTTATTTATAACTTGCATGACGGGGATACAGACGTTGCGCCCCTTCCACTCGACGCTCGAGAACTCGTACTTGTACATCGAATAGTTGAGCAGGGCGATATCGTAGATAGCAGCAAACGGTAGCAGCCACAGGCTGCGCAGCAAAAACTTACGGTAGGTCAGATTGCAGACCTGGGCGTAGGCGGCGATGGTGATGGTAGCCGAAAAATTGGCAATCCAAAAGATTGTACCGCGCTGCTGAGTAACGGTTACGACATAGATGCTGAGCGGCAAGACGAACAGCAGCAGCTCGAGCAGCGATACCAGGGCCGTTAGTTCGAGCGACTGGTGCAGTTGCGGATAGCGCGTCCGGACGGCCGTGGCTTGCTGATCGCGGAAACTCTTACTACTGGCGACACCGTGCTCGGTGTCACTCTGGACAAAGCTGTAGCCGTCGTCATGGGTGGCAGCGTAGCGAGCAACTGCCCGTTCCGGCGTAGCTGCGCGGGACACCGATTTAAAACCACCGCTGGCTTTCAAGGTCTCGTGCTTGATGAGCCAGGCCGTGCTCAGCACCGGCGGCCGGTCGAGTGCCCGCCGGGGTATCATCAGCTCCCAGGCGTAGCGACTAGGCTGTACCAGTAGCGACTTGAACTGCAGGGCCCCCGGAATTTGGCTGGCCGGTAGGAAACTGACCATCGTCTTACGCTTCGTGACTAATTCGTTGACCATGACGGCTAAGGTCTCTGGCTTGAAGCGGGTGTCGACACCACAGAACAGCAGTAACTCGCCGCTGGCACTGGCGGCCAGCTGCTCGTAGGCGTAGTTTTTGGCGAGCCAGTTGTCCGGTGTGGCGCTGCCGGCGATAAAACGGACGCCGTCGTGGGCAAAGCCTTTGATTATTTCCGGGGTGCGCTGATTCTGCGAGCAGTCGTCGAGCACGATAATCTCTAACTTAGGATAGCTACTCTGGATCAACGAGCTCAGGCAAGCCTGCAAGTCGGCCGTTTCATTGCGAGCCGGTATCAGGACTGACAGCGTCGGAACATCGGCACTGCTGAAGCTTTCCGGCAACGGAGAGGGCCGCGTCCGCCGCAGATTACGCATCGTCGTGACGGCGACGACCAAGCAGCCGCCAAGCATCAGGGTCAGTAATAATAGCAGACCGGCCTGCCGACTGGCGTGGTTATAATGCACCGCTAGGAGCAGCGTCAGCAGTTGGGCCAGCAGCAGCCAGCTACTGGTGCGCTTGACGACACTATATAGGTGATCGGCCTGGCGCCGCTGGCTGATAAAACGCCCTAGATTGAGCACCCGGTAAGCGGCGACGATTAGAAATAGTAGGCCGTAGACATTACTATGATAGCCCACTAACAACAGGCTGGCCGGTAGCAGTAGGCTGAGCGTCAGGGCCGCCCAGGTCCGCCGCGGACCGCGACCCGGTAACCACAGACCGGTTTCTAAGAACATGATAATCAGCGTCAAGATGAATAGGTATGGCATAAGGCTTACTATAGCAAACTAAACGTTACAAGTATCCAAGCTGGTCGCAGTCGCCGCAAATCTATATTGACCGCCGACGCTACCTCTGCTATCCTTGACAGGTTGGCCTACATATATTTGTAGGTTTTTTAATTAAAAGGAGCACCCGTGGCTGATCCAGCTGACGCAAAAAAGAGCGGCCAAGATGCCGCCAAGCCGACCCGTACAGTTAAGAATCCGGAAACGTTCCGCGAGCGCGCCCTGAAAGCCAGCGAGCAGAGCCAGCAACCCGATCGACGCAGTCGATTACGAAGCGTGGCCGGTAAGCCGGCCAAGCCGATTGCCAGTGCCGTCCGCCGCGTCGGACAGAACAAAGTCAGTCGCGTCATCAGCCAGCCCTTCCGCTTTATCGGTCGGCTTATATTCCCTAAGTACTTCCGCAACAGTTACCGTGAACTGCTCCAGGTCCAGTGGCCCGACCGCAGCGAGAGCCGCCAACTGACTTTTGCCGTCCTGGCCTTCGCCGTGGTTTTCGGCGTCATAGTAGCAATCGTAGATTTTGGATTAGATAAATTATTTAGAGGGGTATTACTAAAATAATGACACAGAAACGATACGACACGACGAAGCAGTGGTACGCCGTCCACACCTACAGCGGTTACGAAGAAAAAGTAGCTGAGAGCATCCGCCAGCGGGCCGACTCACTCGATATGAGCGACAAGATCTTTGAAGTCCTGGTACCCAAGGAAAAGATGATCGAGATCAAGAACGGCAAGCGCCGCGTCGTCGAAAAGCGGATTTTCCAAGGCTACGTCCTGGTCCACATGAAGCTCAGCGAAGACGCCTGGTACATCGTCCGTAACACCCCCGGCGTCACCGGCTTCGTTGGCAGCGGTACCGACCCGACACCGATCGAAACCGACGAGATCGAAAAGATCCAGAAACGGATGGGCTTGGAGCAGCCGAAGCACAAGATCGACTTCAATATCGGCGACGTCGTCAACATCATCGACGGTCCGTTCAAGGGCTTCGATGGCAGTGTCAGCGAGATCGACCCGCAAAAGGGCAAGCTCAAGGTCCTGGTCAACATGTTCGGCCGCGAAACTCCGGTCGAGTTGGACAGCTTACAAGTCAAGCGCGTCTAAATATAGACCATCCTGACGTGGACCGGCTTGACTTGTCTTTAACATAAGCGTATTACAACAGTAGTACGCTTTTTTAATTAAGGATGAGACAAACAAAATGTTTAGAAATGAAGCCGACCCAGCAATTGAAATTTTTTGGTCACAGCACCCTGATGGTATAAGGTATGGCGCCTTACGGGACATGACTCCCGGGGAAAGGCACGCCAAATCGGTGCTTCCAGTCGGCGTTACCGCCTTACAAGAACTAACGCTCGTACCAGTGCCGTCTCAAACAGGATGCCTGGAGCAGCAACCGGCAGCGGTCGCGTGAGTAATAAAGCTGTATAGCTCTTGTTAATTAAACGATTTTGCAGTATAGTCACATCTATTGCGCACATGTCGGATTGCTTCCCGACACTGCAAGTATAAACAATGGCGTGTTAAAACCGTCCGCAATCCTTAAGGAGGCCGTATGGCTAAAGTTGTTAAAGCTAATTTAAAGATGAAATTGAAGGCTGGACAGGCCAGCGCGGCACCACCGGTCGGTTCGACGCTTGGTCAGTACGGTGTCAATATGATGGATTTTATCAATCCATTCAACGAGCTGACCCGTGATCAGCAAGGGGCTATCATCACGGCCCATATCACCGTCTACGATGACCGCACGATGACCTTCCGCGTCGTAGGCATGCCGACCGACGACCGCATCCGAGCCGAACTCGGGATCAAGAAAGGCTCCGGCAAGCCCAACAGTGAAAAACTTCCTCAGAAGCTGACCCAAACCCAACTAACCAAGATTGCCACTGAAAAAGCCCACGATATGAACGCCGAAGACGTCGAAGCCATCAAGAAGATGGTCGCCGGCACCGCTCGCTCGATGGGTGTGGAAGTGGAGGTCTAGGCACCATGGAACGTCCAACTTTCGATACCTTAGCAGGCATTGCTACCAAGCCCCTACTTGCATTTAAGAAGTTTGGCGGGAATATTCTACAATGTTTTGCTGAAGGTACTAACGACATCCTAGGCCTGACTCCGCCTATTCCTCGCCAGGCAGTAGCTCCGGAAGCCGAGACCTGCGCTAAACAGAGTGCGGAGTAAGATATGTCAGACCCGAATAAGGTTACTCGATCCTATGACCTAGATGCTTTGCCACCTGAAATAGACGCAGCAATGTACGATATCAGCCGGCGTATGTCTATTAAGGCGTTATTTGATAGAGCACAGGCAGCCCGATTCCGCTTTGAGACGGTCGGCTCTGATGTACATGCTGAACATTATGCTACTATGCCTGAGCAACGGCTACCCAATTGCGAAAACAACGCCAAATATGTCGAAGCCGAAGCACGTGTATATCCAGCAGACGCAATCCCAGATGTAGCGGTTGCATCACAAACTGAATAGTATTTGAAATTAACTGTGGGAGGCCTGACCGCCGCCAACACCACGAAGGAGAATTATCATGGCCGACGCTAAAAAGACCACCAAGAAAACTAAGACCGAGGAAATTATTGCCGACTCTACCGACACAAGTGTCATTACCGGCGACCTCATCATCGAGACTAACACCGAGGCTGAAGCTCCAGCGACTGCGAACAAGCTCGCCAAAGCCGGCAAGCGCAGCGCCAAGGCCCTAGACGAAGCCGATGCCAAGCAGGCCAAAGAAGACCGTAAGGAAAGCGGCGAAGACGACGAAAAACCTCGTCAACACGCCAACCCGACCCGTTCCCGTTTAGCCCGCCGCGCTAAAGGCTTCCGCAAAAGCGCTGAACTGCTGGAAGTCGGCAAGGTTTACAGTATCGAAGAAGCCGTCGAACTAGCCAAAAAGACCAGCCACGTCAAGTTTGACGCCACTGTCGAGCTACACGTTAATTTAGGTGTCGACCCGCGCCACGCCGACCAGAACATTCGCGACAACCTGGTTCTGCCGGCCGGTACCGGTAAGCACGTTCGCATTGCCGTCCTGACCGACGACGCCGCCGCCGCCAAAGCCGCCGGTGCCGAACTAGCCGGTAACGAAGAGGTCCTGGCCGAACTCGAGAAGGGCAACATGAACTTCGATATCCTGATCGCCACCCCGACCTTGATGGCCAAACTCGGCAAGTACGCCCGAACGCTCGGTCCCCGTGGACTGATGCCTAACCCCAAGAGCGGTACCGTTACCACCGACGTCGTCAACGCTGTCGCCCAGGCCAAAGCCGGCCGCGTCGAATACCGCGTCGACACCACCGGAATCGTCCACCTGGGAATCGGTAAGGTCAGCTTTACGGCCCCACAATTACTGGAAAACGTCTCGGCAGTCTTGTCGAGTATCAAAGCTAACAAGCCAGCCAGCGTCAAGGGCAACTACTTTAAGGCCGCTCACCTGACTACCAGCATGGGTCCCTCCATCGCAGTCGATCTGTCGACCGTCAATTAGATACCGCAGTAGCTAAGCAAAAGCCGCCTCTTCCAGGGGCGGTTTTTTCGTATGGTTCTGGCTGCCGTTCTCTAAGCATAAGCCCCTTACCATCTATTTGCGTAAAAATCACATTGTTATTGTACTTGCCTGAAACCCGGTGGCTGCTTACAATAGAGGAAACTGTTGAGGAGTACCAGTGGCTGTTTATAGTAATACCCAAATTCGCGCGGCAATCGAAGATGATCATATCGTTTGTCATCCGTTCAATCCTAAGCACGTCAGCCATGCCAGTCTCGACGTCACGCTTGGTTACTATTATTACCGCACCGAAAAGATGCACGACCGGACCATCTATAATCCATTCGACCGCGAAGATGTCGAGCGCTATTTCGACGGCCCTTATAAAGCCATGCCCCACGGTGAATGGTGCGCCCTGAACGGCTTCAAGCCGGTGAGTAACATCCCCCTGGACCACCCGGTGATCAGCCTCAAGCCGGGCGAACGTATCTTAGCCCACACCCATGAGTTCTTTGGCATCCGGCCACCCGGCGCCTGCGAAGTCCGCAGCCGCTCCAGCTGGGGCCGCAACGGTATAGCCGTCTGTTTCGACGCCGGTTGGATCGACCCCGGTTACATCAACCGTCTGACCTTGGAAGTCTATAACCTCAACGAACGCGAAACCGTCCTATTGCCGGTCGGCGAACGCTTCGCTCAGATCATCTTTCACGAAACCGGTCCGGTCGATGGTAATTATGGTGCCGGCCGCGACGACAACTTCAGTGGCAAATACCAGCAGGGCACCGACCTCGATACCATCATCAAGACCTGGTCGCCCGATATGATGTTGCCCAAAGCCTTCAAAGACCAGCGGGAACTGCCGGTGACCATCCAAGGGAGTCAGTATGAATAAGGGCAAATACATTGTTATCGAGGGGCCGGAAGGCGTCGGTAAGACAACCCAGCTTAATCTGTTAGCTTCGCGTTTACAAGCAGCTGGCCTCGCGGTGCGGACGTTGCGGGAACCGGACAGTCAGAGCGACCTGACGGCCCGCGCCATTCGCCAACTGACGCAGGACCCGCGTTACCCGATGAATACCCGGACCGAGGTCTTACTGTACAACGCCGCCCGGGCCCAGTCGCTCCAGGTTATCAAGCATAGCGTCGAACAAGGCGTTATCTGCCTGGTCGACCGTAATTATCTGACGACGCTGGCGATTCAGTACTATGGCCGCGGTGACGTGCCCGACTACCAGACTATCATCAGCATCATTAACTTTGCCGTCGGCGACGTCGAACCCGATCTCTGCATCGTCATGGATGCCCCAGCTAGCGTTCTGCGCCAGCGAGCCGTCAGCCGCGGTGCCGGCGAACGTTTTGACAATCTGGACGAGGCCTTCCTGGAGCGCGTCCGAGCCGGCTATCTGTGGGAAGCCCAGCAGCGCCAGTATCCGGTGGTTTATGCCTCAGACAACCCTGAAGCCGTCTCCGAGCAGATTTGGAATCTGGTCGCCGCCAGCCTCGCCGAGCGTAGTCCGGCGGCCAAGAATGACCCGCAGTCGGTGGCCGACATCCTACAGCAAAAAACGGTTCCCGATCATGAACCACCGATCAAGCTCGAGCTGCCGCCAGTCGCCAGCGCAACCGCCCCGATACCAGTTGTCGAAGAAGCGGTTAGTGTTACGGAAGTTGCCAACATAGCGTCTGCCGAGCCGGAGCAGGCTATCCTGAGCCAGATCAGTGACGATGAGCCGTTCGTAGTCAAAGGCGATGACGGCAAATACACTATTACCAGTAATGGTAAAGCTTACTTGGCGGCGGCCGTCACTAACCCGACGGGCGACGTCTACGCCTTTACTGAGCAGCTGAGCCCGGTCACGATTGCCGCTGCCATGGCCAGACTCAGCCGCCGGGCTGACGACATGCGCATCACGCTGCTCGACGAATTCGCCGGTAAGTTAGGTAAGGACAGCAGCTTACTACAGCGCGTCATTACCGCCTACGGTGATGACTCAGTCCAACAGTTAGCCGGCATACATTTCGTAGTCGAGAACGCCAGCAACTTATTGACCAAAAAACTGGAGTGGGGCCGCCTGGCCGCCTACTTGGAACAGTCGACGCGCTATATCTATTTCGATCAGAAGGACGCTGACGGCCAATACCGCTACCACGTACCGAAACATTTCAAACCCAGCCTCAGGCGCCAATACCGCGAAGCTATGGACACTATTTTCGACACCTACTCCAACATGGTCCACAGCCTGACTGACTATGTGCGCAAACAGTCGACCGTGCCGGAGGCCGAGCGCGATATTGCCTGGCAAGGTGCTACCCGGGCCCAGGCCTGCGACGCCGTCCGGCCGGTACTGCCAGTTGCCACCAGGTCGACGGTCGGTATTTACGCCTCTGGTCAAGCCTTGGAAAGCCTGATCATGCATCTATTGTCCGACGACTTAGCCGAAGCCCGGCTGACGGGGCAGGCTTTACTCGAAGAAGCTCGTAAAATCGTGCCGATGTTCTTGGAACGGGCTGATAAGCCGGAGCGCGGCGGCGCCTTAGTGGCCTACACCGCCAACACCAGAGCCGCCGTTGCCAAGCTGGCGTCGGAATTATTACCGGACAATCACGCCAGCAGCCAGTCCGAACCGGTCACGCTGATAGACTACTGGCCCCGCAATGAGACCAGTCTGGTGGCCGATATGCTGTACGAACACAGCAGTCTGCCACTCCGGCAGATTCAAAAGGTCGCTGATAGTTTCAGTTATGAGCAAAAGGACAGCGTCATGCGGGCCTACATGGGTGAACGCTTGAATCGCCGGCACCGACCAGGCCGGGCCCTAGAAAAAGCCCATTACAGCTGGGACCTGGTCTGCGACTACGGCATCTTCCGCGATCTACAGCGTCACCGCATGGTCGACGACCTAGTCTGGCAAGAACTGACACCGCGCTACGGCTACGAGATCCCCAAGCTAATCGAAGAAGCCGGCCTCAGCGATCAATTTGAGTCCTGTTTTGACATCAGTCTAAAGTTATATAGCCTGTTACAGCAAGCCGGTCACGCCCTCGACGCCCAATACGCCACCTTACTCGGCCACCGCATGCGCTGGAAGATTACCTACAATGCCCGCGAGGCCTTCCACCTGCACGAGATCCGTACCAGCCCCCAGGGTCACCCCGGCTACCGCAGATTGGTTACTCAGATGCACGAAAAAGTTGCCGAGGTCCATCCCATGCTAGCCGGCGCTATGTGCTTTGTAAACACTGATGAGGACCCCGAACTGACGCGGCTAGCCGCCGAGCGCTACACCCAATTTAAGCTTCAGCAACTGTAGTTAGGGCTGCTTTTCCGGCAGCGCTTGTCATTAACATGTTGGTGTGGGCATCAGAGAATCGGACTATTCGTTCTTCTCCGAGATCTATCGAGCTTCGGAATATCTGACGTCCGTTATTTGCCTCGATCGGCTGATAAACGCCGGTAAATTCATCGTACTCGATTTCTCTTTTAAAGGCTTTGCCTAGTAACTGTTCAAAAGCAGTCAATTGAACCTGGTGGGCATTTCTAGTTTCACCTTTACACGGCTGTCCAGGCACGAACTCCTCATAAAAGGTAGCCAGAGGTGCAAATTCAAGATGAAAAGTTTCACTTTCTGTTAATCCTAGGAGATACCGTTTAGCCCCCAGGGCATGGCCAATGCCAATAACGAAGTGAGCTTTGCGGATGTCATGTTCTGATACTTTTTTAGATTTGGGCAACAACTCAATCTGCTCACGACGGAAAGCTGCTAATTCATCAATAGATAAATCGTGCCTGGCAGCGGCATGACCATTTAAGTCTCGTGTTAATTGATCAATACTCATGTCGTACTCTTTGTCTCAGATTTACTGAATTTGCTAAACCTTTTGATTCATGTTGTACTATACTCTTATTATTCAGATTGTCAAGGTACTTTCTGGTCAAAGGGTATGTCTCCAGTGCAGGATATCGCTTAGCCATGACCACACGACGAAACAGGCCTACCATGACAGTAGTTGTAGAGATTGTTGTGATGATGTTGGTGGCCATACGATATTCCTCCTTCAAGAAAAACGGACCTTCGCGCTGTTGGCGATGGTCCGTAAGTTGGTTGGCTATTTTGTTATATGTAACTACGTACGCATCGACTACAGGGGCAGCACTGCCATAATGTGGCGGCAGACTTGCTTGGCTGTAGTAAATGTATAAGTCATTACAGGCAGCAGTGTAGGCAACATGCGTATGATTGTCAAATTAAAATATTGACAGCCTCGATGGCTGGGCGTAACCTTACAACATATGAACTTTCGTCAATTGCAACGCGCTATCATGATTATTCTGGGTCTGCAGGGGCTGTGCTTCATCAAGGTTGAAGCCGGAGCGCGAACGCGTCGTTAGCACAGCCCAATCAAGATAACCAATCTGGCTTCACCGAGAAGCCTTTTTTTATAGTAATTTTCAGGAGACATAGTATGGACTATCAACAGCCCCGACAATCAGTCACAAAAGTAGATATGGACCGCTGTAGCCGTGCCGAATCAGGGGGTCAGTCATGATTAATCCCCAACGTCACAGCGGTTGGTGGCACCCCCGAAGTTTCATCACTGGCGGCTATGACTTAGATCCGGATCTCCTGCCACAAGAAGCCTATTTACCCAAAGACCAAGCCGACGCCGTAGACTTTGTGGCTTCATTAGCTCTGCAAGAAATTGTCGATTATGACGGCTGCCCTAATCAGCAAGGCATGATCCTAGAAAAAGCTCAGGAAATGTTTGGTTACTTATTCGCGGATCAAGTGGCTTTACAGATTCCTGATTTACCCCTAGCCGAGGCTCACTCATTACTACCGTACGCCGGCACCAATTGGGACGAGATTGCAACAAAAACAACCTACCCTGTAACTAGTCAACCGCTGCAGGGTTTAACAGATTGACAGGCAGCCCGGCCTAAGGTATTATTATGACAAGTTGCCAGAGACAGCGACGGGAAAAGCAAAAGAGCTCAACCTTAATTATGTCGCCGAGGTACAAACAAACTCAAAGCCCCGCTAGGCTAAGAGCGTTTGGACGTCTTTGAAACTTACAATTTTCAAAGACGTTTTTGTTTGGCAACGGAAACTGAAGCATAACAGCGGTATAGGTCGATACCAGCTTAGCCACACTCAACAAGGAGAATCAATGGCATTAACAAAATTAGAAAAAGATGACGTTGTCGCCGAAGTCGCCGAATTACTCAGCACTTCCAAGATGACCGTCGTCGCCAAGTTCCAAGGCACGACCGTGAAGGCTCTCCAAAGCCTCCGCAAAGATGCCAAAGATTCTGGCACCAAAGTAAAGGTTGTCAAAAACCGCCTGGTCATCAAGGCCTTGCAGCAGAACGACACCTTGAAAGGCGTAGATGTCAGCCAGCTCGAAGGCATGCTGCTCTACGCTTTCAACGCCGAGGACGAAGTCGCTCCAGCCCAAAGCTTGAACACTTTCGCCAAGGCCAACCCGACGCTAGAGTTCGTCGGCGCAATTACCGCTGAAGGCCTCTTCATTGATGCCGACAACGTGAAAGCCCTTGCTGGATTACCAAGCAAGAACCAGCTGATCGCCCAAGTCGTAGCCACCTTGCTATCGCCAGTCCACGACGTTACCAACGCCTTGTCTGGTAACCTGCACGCGCTCCTCGATGGTGTCGCCGACGCCGCTAAAGCATAATTAATTAACAATAAAGGAACTATCCCATGGCTGATTTGAAAAAGCTTGCAGAACAACTAACTGCATTGACCGTACTAGAAGTAAACGAACTGAAGAACGTCCTCAAGGACGAATACGGTATCGAGCCAGCTGCTGCCGCCGTCGCCGTTGCCGGTCCTGCCGCCGACGCTGGTGCTGCTGCCGCTGACGAGAAGAGCGAATACGATGTCGTTCTGAAAGATGCTGGAGCCCAGAAGGTCGCCGTCATTAAGGCCGTCAAAGACATTACCGGTCTTGGCCTTGGTGAAGCCAAAGCTATCGTTGATGGCGTGCCAAAGCCGGTCCTGGAAAAGGCTAAGAAAGACGACGCCGAAAAAGCTAAGAAACAGCTTGAAGACGCCGGTGCGACTGTCGAACTAGTTTAGTTTTACTACTCCGGCTGATGGGCCGTCCGCACACTGCGGGCGGGCCAAACGCCATTTATAATACAAACTCTTTATCGGCTTACAGATTATTTTTGACTTGAATTACTTTTCATGATATTTTGAAGGGGAAAGTGAACTAAAGTTACGGTGATCTGTAGCAAATAAACATCTACACCAAGAGACCATTATCATGCCCGACTTACCAGATAAACAAGTAAAACGCCTTCGGGCCCTGATTCAGGAAGCTGAAACCAGCTTAGCCGCCGCCACTGAACTGTTGATCAGTTTGGTCGGCGATGATGACCGCGTTGCCCCAGTCGCCCGCGAAGACACGCTCGGCAAGATCATTGAAGGCGTCTTTGACGGCCAGAACATGGTCGGCTCCGACGGCAAAACCTATCCTGTACCAGCTAATTACGCCAGCAAGTCTAAGTTAGTCCAAGGCGACATCCTGAAACTGACTATCGCCGAAGACGGCGCCTTTCTTTACAAGCAGATCGGACCGATTCCCCGCAAACAAGTCGTCGGTACCCTTAAACTCGAGAACGGCCACTACTTCGTCGATGTCAACGGCCGCAACCTGCGCGTCCTACTGGCTAGTGTCACCTACTTCAAGGCCAAGCCCGGCGACCAGGTCAGCGTCAACGTCCCCGAAGACGACTCCACCACTGAGTGGGCCGCCCTCGAAGCCGCTCTCTAATATTAGTTTTCCGCCCTCGGCAATAAGCACAACGGACAAAACCGTGCCAGGCTCGTATAATAGTTTCAAATGGGGCAAGCACTTTACCGTAAATACCGGTCCAAAGCCCTGTCCGAAATCGTCGGCCAGGAACATATTACCGAGACACTCGATAAGGCTCTTAAAAGTGGGCGAATTTCGCATGCCTATCTCTTTACTGGACCGCGCGGTGTCGGTAAGACCAGTATCGCTCGTATCCTAGCCCACGAGATAAACGGCCTGCCGTATAGCGATGACAGTCTGCACATCGACATCATAGAAATCGATGCCGCTAGCAACAATGGTGTCGAAGATATACGTGACCTGCGCGAGAAGGCCGCCGTCGCGCCTACCAGCGCCAAGTATAAGGTCTACATCATCGACGAAGTCCACATGCTGTCTAAGCCGGCTTTTAACGCCTTACTCAAAACACTCGAGGAACCTCCGGCTCATATCGTCTTTATCTTAGCCACCACTGACGCCCATAAGTTGCCGGCCACCATCGTCAGTCGAACGCAGCGCTATACCTTTAAACCGGTCACGCCGGACAAAGTCGTAGCCCACTTGCGACATATCGCCAACGCCGAGGGTATTACGGCTGAAGACGAAGCCCTGGCGCTGTTGGCAGCCCACGGCGAGGGTAGCTTCCGCGACAGCATCAGTATGCTCGACCAGGCTAGTAGCCAGGGCGGGGACCTAACCCTCGAATTCGTTCAGTTACTGCTAGGAATTCCCCCGTTAACGGCTATCCGTGACGTCTTGAAGGCTCTCCAGGCCCACGATGCACCGGCCCTCGCACAGCGACTCAACAGCCTATACGACCAAGGGTTTCAGGCAGCGGCTATCGCCAAAGTGCTAAGCCAGACGCTGCGCGCCGAGCTGTTGATTGGCAGTAGCAGCCTCAATGGCGACCAGTCATTAGCCCTGTTGGCTCGACTGCTGGAAGTTGCCGCCGGTTACGATCCGGAGCGATTATTAGAAATTATCCTGCTAGACAGTGCCGGAGCTGGCGCTATAAGGGCTGTAATACCGATAACGGCGCCCGCCCCCAACGCAGCTACGCCGGAGCCAGTCGCTACGCTAGCTGCAGCTCCTAAACCAGTAGCCCCGTCAGTACCGAAAGCCGTCCCTAAGCCCAAGCCAGCCCCAGCCCCAGCAGCCACACCCGCAGCGCCCAGCACAGCGCTGGAACCAAGTGTCTTTGACGTCGCGCTCTGGCCTGGCGTCCTGACGGCCCTCAAACAAAAGTATAATACGCTCTACGGGGTGGTGCGGATGGCCGAGCCGACCTTTGCCGGCCGTGAGCTGGAACTGGCTTTCGGCTTTGCCTTTCATCAGAAACGCCTAACCGACCCTAAGAACAAGAAGATCTTGGCCGATATCATCTTTGACCTGAGCGGTCAGGCTGTCCATATTACCTGCATCGTTCGTAAGCCGGACCTGGGAGCCGTAATAAAGCCCAGCCCATCGCATGAAAAAGCCGAACCGGCGACTGACCTGGCGGCTATAAACGATATTTTTGGCGGTGCCGAGATTATCAAATAAAGTTTGCCTGGATTGAAAGCTATGACCCTGTATACTGTAGAAAAGAGACGATATGAGCGACTTGCCAACTAAAAATTTACCACCGCAGAACTCCGACGCCGAAGCGTCGCTGCTTGGTGCCATTTTAATCGACTCCGATGCCATCACCAAGGTCGCCGATAGTCTCAGCGTCGCCGACTTTTACGATGTCAAACACCAGAAGATCTACGACGCCATGCTCGAATTATATGAACGCCGCGAAGCGCTGGACGTCCTGACCCTGGCCGACCGCCTGAAAAATAACGGCTATCTGGACATGGTCGGTGGCGCCAGCTACCTGACCGAGCTGACTAACTTTGTGCCGACCGCCGCCCACGCCGAGCAGTACGCTGACATTATCGCCAGCAAGGGTGCTCGCCGCCGGCTGATCAAAGCCTCCAGCGAAATTGCCGAGATGGGCTACGACGAGACCAAAGGGCTCAAAGAACTCATCGAGGAGGCTGAAACCCGACTGTTTGAAGTCAGCCAGCAGCACGTCAAGCAGAGCGTCGTCAGCCTGGAAACTATCTTGGCCGAGAGTTTTGACCGCTTGGATGACCTCCATAAAGACAAGCAGAAGCTCCGCGGCGTGCCGACCGGTTACCGCGACCTCGACAACATGTTGGCCGGCCTGCAGCGCTCCGACCTATTCATTCTGGCAGCCCGGCCGTCGATGGGTAAGACGGCGTTCGTACTCAACCTGGCCCACAAGATTGCCGTCGAGTCCAAAGAGCCGGTCCTGATCTTCAGCCTGGAAATGAGTAAGGAGCAGCTGGTCGACCGGTTACTATCGATGGAATCCGGCGTCGACGCCTGGGCGCTGCGTACCGGTAACCTGACCGACAACGACTTTGAAAAAATCGGCCAGGCCATGGGTACGCTATCGGAAGCCCAGATGTTCATCGATGACTCACCGGGCATAACTATCAGCGACCTCCGCACCAAAGCTCGCCGCGAAGCCCACCAGCGACCACTGGGCCTGATCATCGTCGACTATCTGCAGCTGATGAGCGGCGGCAGCCGTTTCGGCAGTGAAGGTAACCGCGTCCAGGAAATCTCCGAAATCTCTCGAGGGCTAAAGGGTGTCGCCAGGGAAATGAACGTGCCGCTGATCGCCCTCAGCCAGCTCAGCCGGTCGGTCGAAAGCCGGACGCCGCAGATTCCGCAGCTGTCTGACCTCCGCGAATCGGGTTCGATCGAGCAGGATGCCGACGTCGTGGCCTTCCTCTACCGCGAGGATTACTACAACCCCGAGAGCGACCGCAAGAACATCATGGACGTGTTAATCAAGAAACACCGTAACGGCCCGACCGGCGGCGTCGAACTGTACTTCGACCGCGACAAGCAGCGCATCTCGTCTTTGGACAGTAAGCACAGCGACCCCTTTAATGGGCAATAACGCGCACTAGCGTATAATGCTGCTAAGATGTTCCAAAAATTAAAACTTAAGATAAAGTTTACGACCGCCCGCCGCTGGGTCGCCGACCATGACCGTCTACTGATACTGTGCGGATTATTTGCCGCCCTGGTGTCCTACCTATTGTCGCACCGCTTATCGTCCTTACCTACCGATAGCCTGAGCGCCGGTGAGCATTTACTGGCTGTAAAGCCGATCGGCTGGCATGGCCTTGTCCAGAATCCGTTCTTCTTTATTAGCAAGTTACAATTATCGGCTAGTTATTATTTTTTCGGCCAGGGCGGGGCGCTGGTAACGCGCTTACCGAGCGTTGTCTTCGGCGCCTTGGCTATCATCGGCGTCACCGGCTTGATCCGGGCCTGGCACGGCAGCCGCATGGCCATCTTCGGTGGCCTGCTATTCGCTTGTAGCGCCTGGACCCTGCACGTCAGCCGCTACGCTAATATGGACAGCAGCTATTTAGCGGTCGTACCGATCTTGTTGGTGAGTCAGCTTGCCCTCCAGCGGGTGAAAGCGAGGTGGGTGCCATACGCGGTGCTCGTAGTCTGGAGCCTATTGTTGTTTACGCCCGGCCTGATCTGGTTCGTACTACTGGCAGCCTGGTGGGAGCGCGACTGTTTTGCCTACGCCTGGCAACAGCAAAAACAGTGGGGGCAGCGGCTGTTATTAACCGTCTGCGGCTTGGCTTGGCTACCATTGTTGCTGCAGTTTTTCATCAGCCAGCCGACCCAGCTTGTCCAGTGGTTAGGCGCTCCGGCCCACTTGGCAGCCCCCTCGGCTTTACTGCACCACTTAGCCGCCGTCCCGCTGCACCTGTTCATCCACGGCCCGGCCATCCCCGAACTCTGGCTCGGCCAGCTGCCGGTACTAGACATATTTACGCTGGTTGCCACGCTACTAGGCTTAGTCTTTTATATCCGCCACTGGCGTAGTGGCCGCAGCCGTTTATTACTGAGCTACGGCGTCATCGGCACTGTCGTGATCGCCCTGGGGGGAGCCGCCAGCTTGAGTCTGATCGTCCCCTTGGCATATCTGGTGGCGGCGACAGGCCTGAACAGCTTACTGCGTGATTGGCTGCAGCGTTTTCCACTCAACCCTATCGCTCGCGGTGTCGGTGTCAGCGCCCTCAGTCTGGTCATCGTGGTCAGTTGCGCCTACAATCTGCAGTCTTATTTCGTGGCCTGGCCCCACAACGCCACGACTATCAGCCACTTTAACGTCCAGCCTTAACGCTAGTCTGAACGCCGGCAAAGAGCATACTGCCAAGAGCTACGAGCCAAGTTACAAGCTGCTAGGCATGCCACCAGCCTCTTAGCTGCCGGCGTACCGTGAGTTAAACTATATCTCTTGGAATAATCACTGAAACCGTAAGTAATAAAAACACAAGATGTTTGACTTTTTCTAGATAATGATATATAATCTAATGATGCAGCAATACCCCGATTCTGAACCGGTACGTCGCATTGAAAACGAAGTTTTTGATCTTACAAATGGTCCGATTGACATTTTTCTCAACAAAGAGCACTTGCTGATCGTTGATCCGGCCCGTGATCTTAGCCATGAGTCCAGACAGGATCTTAACGTCGGTATCGGCTGTTTCGTAATAGACCCTGAAACGCTTGATGTTCGAAATGATAGAGGCTTTAAAGCCATTCGAGACGGTGAGAGTATTGTCTTAGGCCGAAATCCTGAGAATCAACACCGATTCAGTTTTGACGAAAAGACTTCTCGTCGCCATGTCATGATTACTCGCGTGGGTGCCGAGGTTCGTGTAAAAGATTTGGGCAGCTTAAACGGGACGTTTATTGGACGTTCGGTTGTCGCCGCTACTGTTGGCGCAACCGAGCGTACTTGGACAGAGCCAGATCAAGATTCGGGATTTGAACGGTCAGACTTTACACTTGCAGGCAACTCGATTCCATCTGACCTTCACCCTGAGCGCAATGAAGACGCTTTCTTTGTTGACTCGCAAAAACCAGCAGTTGCCGTCTTTGATGGGGTCGGTGGTCGCGCTGGTTCAGGCAAGGCATCTGAGATAGCTGCAAAATCAACAAAACGTATTCTCGAAAATAGCAAGACAGTACTGCCGGTTGGTCTAAGCCTACTAGTAGTAAAAGAAGCGCTCGAAACTGCACATAAGGCCGTCCTAGAAGAGGGGCAATTGTCAGGGATTGCTACCACTGCTACGGTCGCGAAATTATTCAAAGACCTTAACGGCGCTCCTTATGCTGCAATTGCTAGTGTTGGCGATAGTCGCGCCTACCTGTGGCGCGATAACGAACTGTCCTTTTTGACGCTGGATAAGGCCTACGAAATCTCACCGGCGTCTGACAAAGTTCATAAATTACAGGATACCTTAGCTCGCGTGGTTGACTTGTCTCAGTTGAGTGACGAAGAAGCCAACGCCTTTAGGCGACGTAATGTTATTGATAGCGCGCTTGGGCTCGAATCAAGCCCTATGATCAATGCAATGCATGTTATGCTTCAGCCTGGTGACAAGATTCTGGTTACTAGCGATGGCATTCATGACAATTTAACTACTGATGAAATTGAGTCCGAGGTTTCACATACTCCTGACCACCAACTGGCGGGAAGCTTGACTAATGCAGCTTGGCGGCGCAGTAATGAGGGACATTTACGCTCAAAAGCCGATGACATGACAACTGCTTTGCTTACCTACCTAGGCTGAAGGTCTACTCTATCGAATCAGTCTGCTCCCACTCCAAGCTGTAATCTCGCCCGGCAAGGGGTGAACATGTCGTAAAAACTTGCTACAATACTAGTAAGAGTTATTAATATTGTCTGAGGAGTCTACATGAGCCGTTTCGACCAAGCTAAGATGTTAATGAAAGTTAAGAAGATTCAAAAAGAGCTGCAGAAGCAGATCATTATCGTCGAGAAGGGTGACGGCGCCGTAAAAGTCGAGATCACCGGTGAGCAAAAACTTAAGAAGATTCACCTTGACCCAGCAGCCATCGACTTAAGCGATATCGGTCTGACCGAACGTTTGCTGGAAGATGCCGTTAAGGAAGCGATTGCCGAAAGCCAACGGATTGCCGCCGAGAAGATGCAGCCGATGATGGGTGCCCTCAGCGGCCTCGGCATGTAGCTTCATGCAGATTCTGCCTCCTGCCTTAACCGACTTAATCGAAGCCTTCGGCTTACTGCCGGGCGTCGGTCCGCGGACTGCCGAGCGCTACGCCTACTATTTGGTGCGCCACGCCAGCGATGCCCCCGAAAAATTGTCGGCCGCCTTATTAGACTTACGCCGTGGCATCGGCTACTGTCGCAAAACCTTCGCTCTGGTTCCAGCCGACCAGGAGTTATCTGACCTCTACACCGACCCTCGGCGTGACAAGACTACCGTGGCCGTGGTCGCCGAGCCGTTCGACCTGGTGGCCATCGAAAAGACTAATCAGTATAGCGGTACCTACCACGTACTTGGTGGCCTGGTGTCGCCGATCGACGGCGTCAGCCCCGACCAACTGCACATCGATGACCTGGTGCGCCGCATCGACGAAGATAACGTCGAAGAGATCATCCTGGCTACCAACGCCAGCGTCGAGGGCGAATCGACGGCGCTGTACATCCAACAGCAGATCGGTGATCGGCCGGTCAAAATCAGCCGGCTAGCCCGTGGACTGTCCGTCGGCGTCGATCTGGAATACGCCGACCAGATCAGCCTCGGCCGGGCCCTGGAAGGCCGTCAGACGCTGTAGCAAGCGTGCTATGATTAAGCCTATGGAAGACAAGCAACAAACTCTGAAAGCTTTAGTCGATGCCGCCCAGCACATCGTGGTGGTGCAGGCCGACAACCCTGACGGCGACAGCCTTGGTAGCGCCTTGGCACTGGAGCATATCCTCGGTGATATGGGTAAGCAGGTGACACTGTACTGCGGTGTCGATATGCCAGGCTATTTACGATATCTGAGCGGCTGGGACCGGGTTGAGAACCGTTTGCCCAATAAGTTCGATGCCAGCATCATCGTCGATGCCAGCACCCTCAGTCTGCTCGAAAAGCTGCATCACTCCGGTGAACTCGGTTGGCTAGCGATCAAGCCTTGCGCCGTGCTTGACCACCATGAGAAGGTCGAAAATATCATACCGTTCGCCCAGGTTATCATCAATGAGTTTACCCGTTCTTCGACCGGCGAATTAATTTATCGCCTCGCCAAGCAACTCGATTGGCCCGTTTCGGCAGCTGCCGGTGAAGGCATTATGACGGCTATTTTAGGCGATACCCAGGGCCTCAGCAACCAACTAGCCAGCGCCGATACCTACCGCGTCATGGCCGAGTTAACAGAGCAGGGCGTCGACCGCCCGGCGCTAGAGGAGCGCCGCCGCGAGCTGTCTAAGATGCCGGCTACCATCTTTAGCTATAAGGGCACTCTACTGCAGCGGACCGAGTTCCACGACGACGGCCGGATTGCCGTCATAACCATTCCCCAGGCCGAGATCAACACCTACAGCCCGCTGTATAATCCGGCGCCGCTGGTGCAGGGTGATATGCTACAGACTATCGGTGTCCAGGTGGCCGTCGTCCTAAAACACTACGCCGACGGCAAGGTAACCGGTGCCATTCGCTGTAACCCCGGCTACGGCGTCGGCGCCGAGTTAGCTGAGCATCTTGGTGGCGGCGGGCACGCCTTTGCCAGCGGTTTCAAAGTGACTAATCGCGGTTACAGCGACGTCAAAGCCGACTGTCTGGGTTATTGCCGCGAACTCTTAGCCAAGCAAATTAGCGATTAGGAAATCTGATGAAGCTCTACAATACCCTGACCCGACGGATCGATACTGTTAAACCGCTCCAGGCCGGCCGGATCGGGGTCTATACCTGTGGCCCGACGGTTTATGACTATCCGCACATCGGTAACTGGTACACCAACGTCCGCATGGACACGTTGGTGCGGGCCCTCCGGAGCGAAGGCCTGATAACCACCTGGGTCATGAACATTACCGACGTCGGCCACCTGGTCAGCGACGCTGATGACGGCGAGGATAAACTAGAGAAGGGTGCTCGCCGCGAAGGCAAAACGGCCTGGGAAATCGCCGAGTTCTATACCAAGGACTTCATGAACGGCTTAGAGCTTCTCCATATCGGGACGCCCGATCATATCGTGAAAGCCACCGATCACATCAAGGACCAGATCGCACTGATCCAACGGCTCGACGCCAAAGGTTATACCTACGTCATCGACGACGGCGTCTACTACGACACCACTAAATTCGAGGGTTACGCCGCTTTTGCCAACCTCGATCTTGACGAACAGCAAGCCGGGGCCCGCGTCAGCTTCAACCAGCAGAAACGTCACGCCAGCGACTTCGCCCTATGGAAGTTTTCGGCGCAGGGTAAGCAACGCGACATGGAATGGGACAATCCGTTCGGCAATGGCCGTCAGGGCTTTCCGGGCTGGCACATCGAGTGTTCGGCCATGAGCATGAAATACCTCGGCGAATCGTTCGATATCCATACCGGCGGCATCGACCACGTGCCGGTGCATCATACCAACGAGATCGCTCAGTCGGAAGCTGCTTCCGGCAAGCGCCTGGCTCAATATTGGTTGCACAGCAACCACGTGACGGTTAACGGTGAGAAGATCAGTAAGAGCCTTGGTAACGGCATCCGCCTGCAGGATATTAGTGATAAAGGTATCGCTCTGGACGCCGTCCGGCTCAATATTCTCGAGTCCCATTATCGTAGCCAGTCGAAGTTCAGCTGGGACGGCTTAGAGGCGGCGGCCAATAGGCTGCAGCACTGGCGGACCATAGCCGCTCAAGTCTGGCAGCCGCTGGCTGAAGCAGATTCTGAGTCGGTGCTGAGTGAGCTGACCTCAGCCGCCCACGATATCGCGGCGGCCTTAGCCGACGACCTCAATACACCGCTGATCCTTAGTCGCGTCGATCAGGCTTTATCGGTCCTGGAAGCGCAAGCCGTGGCGGCGGCCGCAATCGAACCGCTAAAAGCTTTTTTGGCCTACCTTGACACGGTTCTTGGTATCGATCTACTGGCCGCTAACGGACCGCTGGATGAGACGATCAGCCGACTCATCGAGCAGCGTCGTACTGCCCGCCTTGCCAAAGATTGGGCCGCTTCAGATAAGCTTCGTGACCAGCTACAGAGCCTAGGCTACGGCATCAAAGATTTGCCAGCCGGTAGCACGCAGTGGTTTCGGTTGTAACGGCGGCCGGGAACTAGGCTTCGGCGTCTTTGATGACTTTTTCGACTTCCGGCGCGTCGATGATATTCTGACTCTGTAAGTATTCAAGCACGGCAATCCGGATACAACCGGCAGCCGGGATAGCCACCAGTCCGCCGAACAGACCGCCGAAGCTGACCCCCACCACCACCGAGATAAAGACCAGCAGCGGTGACATGTTGGTAGAGTTGGCCTGGATACGCGGTTGCACCAGATAGTTTTCCAGCTGCTGGTAAGTTATGTAGTAGGCTAGGATAAACAGGGCAGCCGTCAAAGACTGCGATAAGGCCACCAGCGTCACGATGATGGCGCCGATCGTGTGGCCGACCATCGGGATCAAGCCACAGATAAAGATCACCACTAACAAGGCGACCGGGTAGCCGATGTGCAACACCAGCAGGGCCGGGAAGATCAGGACGGCAGCGATGGCTGCTAACAGTACCTGGCCGTTGACGTAACCCTTGATGACGCGGTACATATCAAAGCGCAGACGGTCGACCATCGCACGGCGGCGTTTCGGTATTAATTCGCGGAAGAACAGCATGATTTCCGGTCCCTCGACGAGCATCATGAAGGTCAGCACCAGGATCGTTAGTAACGAGAAGATACTACTACCGACGCGCTGAAAGGTCGAGAAGGCGCTACCACCGATATGTTTGAAGCGCTCCGACAACTGGGTCGACACGCTATTGACCTGATTCTGTAGATGGTAACGCTGGACTATCTTACCGACACTGCTACCCTGATCTTTAAAATCGGTTACCAGACGCGGCGCGGCCGTCACGAAGCTCTCGGTCTGCTTGACGAGCGGCGGTACGATGCTGGCCAGGAAGCCGCCCAGTAGCAGAACGACGATCAAGAACGACAAACTGGTCGCCAGAGCCCGACTGCCGCGGCGCTTACCTGGCAGGTGTTGACTGACCCAATTGACCGGCATGTTGAGCGCCAGTGCCAGGAAAAAGGCCCCCGATACCAGTAGCAGTGCGTGTCCGGCGCGGCGGATCGCCATTAACAAGACGATGGTCGCGACCACCATCACGATTAATTTGGCAAAGGTTCTGACAGAAACGGTTACGGCGACTTCGGGACTGGTTTTGTGATTTTTAAATAACATACCGTTATTATCACCCGCCTCACGGTATTACGCAAGCTAGGAGCTAGCGGCCAGACGTCTGGCGATATATCTTCAGTAGCTCGGCGCCGACCACGGCCTTATCGAATTGTCGACTGTAAACCTGGCCCCACGCGGCGGCTGTTTGGCGGGCCCCGGCGTCAGTCAATAAATGCTCTAAGCCTGCGGCTAGCGCTGCTACGTCAGCCGGTGGCACCAACAGTTCGGGCCGAGGCGCCATGACGCTGGCGTAACCGCTGTTGGCCGCGGCCAGCACGGCGCTATGCCCGTTAGCCATGGCTTCTATCAGGACGATACCGAAACTTTCACCACCAGTGCTTGGAAACACGGCGATATCAGCGCTGGCGTAGTAACCTGGCTTATCGGCCTCGCTGATAAAACCGGCAAAGGTCACCGGCAGCTGTCTACTGCGGGCGAAGGCTTGTAGCTTGCCAAGTAGCGGGCCCTTGCCACAGATTACGACTTCAAAATCAGTCAGACCTTTGGCCTGAAGCACCTCGATGGCTTCCAGCAGATATCGGCAGCCTTTACGCTCTACCAGCCGGCCCAGGAATAAGATCCGTAATTTGGCTTTAGCCGGCGGCGGCAGTAACGGCTTGGCCGTTGCAAAGCGCTCGTAACTAAAAACACAGGGTAAGACTGAGGTTTTAATACCATATGTCGCTCTGGCGTAGCTGGCGGCGGCGCTGGAAACACTGACGATCTGGCTGAAACCCTGGAGCGAACGCCGGGTCCAGATTGCCAGCAGTCGGCTGGCCGATCTGACCAACCGTGAGTAGGCGACGATGTGAAAAGTGCCGATGATAGTCGTGCCGGCCGGAGCCACCTCGATGATCCGCGCCGCTAGCCACGGGCTATACGGCATCTGGACGTGCAGCACGTCGAACTGTTCGGCCGCCAGAAATCGGCTGAGACCACGGCGGCCGGTCGGTAAGGGAATCGACAGCTGATTGCCATTGAACGTCACCCTGAAGTTGCGGCTTAGCGAATGGATGTTGGCGATGTCTGTGCGCTCAGTCTGGCCGACAAGATAATGGACCTCGTGACCCTGCGTCGTCAGCCAGGCACCGACACCCAGAATGTACTGCTGGACGCCGTCCGGCTTGTCGAGTGAGTCGTCAAAGACAATCCCGATTTTAAGTGATTTAACAGTAGATTTACCCATGACGGCGCATAATTTGGCTGTACAACTTTTCGTACTCGTCGACGATAATTTTGTAGCTGAACTGCTTGACGTATTCGATTGCCCAAGCCCGCCACAAAGCCCGCAGTTTCGGCTCGTTCAACAGTAGCTGTAAGCGCCGGGCAAACTCTTCACTGTCATGCGGGTCGACGATCGACAGCGCCCCTAAGCCAGACATTAAATCGCGGTAACCCGAATTATTACCAGCGACCGTCACCAGGCCGGTGGCCATGGCTTCCAGGAGTACTATGCCAAAACTCTCACCAAAGACCGCTGGCGAGCAGAACAGATCGGCTTCGGCTAGTAACTGGTGCTTCTTGAGTTCGCTGATGTAGCCCAGGAATTCCACATTCGGTAGTTTCAGATCTTCAGCCAGCAGTTCCAGCTTTTCACGATCCGGACCGTCACCAGCGATGATCAAGCGGACTTCTGGATCGGCGTCAGCCAGTAAGCGGTAGGCTTGTAGCAGGTATTTTAAGCCCTTGCGTCGCTCCAGACGACCGATGTAGAGAATACTTTTTAAGCCTTTCGGCTGTGGTCGTTTGGCCGGCTGCTGGTACTTGGACAGGTCGATGCCATTGGGCACGATGGTGATCGGGTCATCGGTCAGGGTACGAGCGTATTCCACGGCCGATTCCGACACAGCCGTATAGGTATGGAAATACTTCAGGACCGATTTCATGTACGGCGTCACGACCTTGATGATGCTGCGGCTCATCAGCGTTTCCGGGATCTTGGCATGGAACGTGGCGATGTTAATGGCGTTGGAACGCGTTAGAATCTGCCGGCTGAGGTCGGGAATCCAGGGCTCATGAAAGTGCAGGATGTCGAACTGTTCGCGGTCCAGCATCTGCTGGATCTTATCGCCGTTGACCGAGGCCGAGATCTGGAAGCTAGTATGGGTTGGCCCGCGTAGGTCGGTAGCGCTACCGACAAAGATAACGTCGGGCAGGTCGGATGTTTCACCCTCTCGCGGCTGCGGTGTGATAATTTTGGCATCGTAACCGCGCAGCCGCAATTCGGCGTGCATCGCCCGGACGTGCTCTTGGACGCCACCGCCCTTCAGAATGTTATAGGGGCAGACGATACCAATTTTCATAGGCCTAAGTATACCATCTAAGCCGCCGCTAACAGTTTGCGCAGCTTACTAGGTATAAAGGGGGCGACTTCTTGGGGCGAGGCCACGATCGTCGGCATATGGGCGTCAAGTTTGATATCGATCGTCGTAACACTCGCATAGATCACCGCTAAATGTTGTTCGACCAGCTTATTGTCAAAGTACTGGTCATTCTGGACGGCTACGTGGTAAACGGCAAGCGGCGTCTGTTTATCGCAGAGATCGATATGAAACATACTGTCGATAGTATAAAAATAAGTCCGTAAATCGTTGATCCGCCATAATACTTTTTCAAATTCGATGCGGCGGCGACGCTCCTCCGGCTCAGCACCTTTCATCTTAACGTGGCGCTTGGCCAGCAAATTATAGGTAGCGCTGATAGTAGGCCCCCTGACGAGCGCCGTAGC
This sequence comes from Saccharimonadales bacterium (SeqCode), assembly GCA_038231175.1. Lineage (GTDB taxonomy): Bacteria > Patescibacteriota > Saccharimonadia > Saccharimonadales > UBA4665 > UBA4729. The sequence goes on from JBBRLU010000002.1 coordinate 40,284, forward strand.
CAATAGACAGGGCAGGCGGCGTTTAAGAATCTTCGTACCAATTTTCAAAAGAAATAGCTTGCGTGGAGCAATGTTAAAGTCATCGTAACGCGCAAAACCAACGACGCTGACGACAAAATCAACTTTAGCTGCGAGATCCGGATAGCGTTGGCACATGCGGGTAGAAACGGCAAAACCATACGACATGCCGACAATCGTAAAACGCCGCCGACGATAGCGCAGTTTTACAAAAGCAGCTAGATAGTCGGCCATGGTGTCGATATCAGGTTTCTTGCCTATCTTAAACAAGCTGTCCATGCCACCAAAACCGGGCCAGTCGGGCATAGTAACCGGGCCATACCTATTAAATTCAGTAGCCAAGGTGTACATTCGCTCGATGCTGGAATGACTACCATATAAAAGTAAGATTTCCCGGTTGCGGCGGGCGCTGGGAGCCGGCAGTCTAAGGACCCGGCCGTCGAGCCGATTGATATTGAGCGGCTCGATAAATTCGGCCGGATCGCTAAAATATTTGTAGGGCATACCTGAGGAACTCTTAAATATTTATAGTTTCAATTACCATTTATTATAGCAAAATAGGGGTTGATAAGCCAGCCACTTATTGCGTAATTATCCGCTATACTGAAAGGGTGAAGAAACTACTCATCGGCAGTCTAGTGCTTATAAGTGTATTAGCTAGTGGTATCGGCTACACTGCCCAGAGGCAGCACCAGCAGCAATTAGCCGCCGCCGCGCGGACCAGACAACAGGCTGTAGATGTCCAAGCCAGGGTTGCCAAAGCCAAGGCCGAGGCGGCCGCCAAAGCTGCCCAACCGTTCGATAAACAAGCCTTATCGCACGATGACCCTGCCAGCATCTGGGTGGTAGTCAATAAACTGCGGCCGCTTCAACCCAAAGAATTTATCCCAAACGACCTGGTATTTCCAAAAATTCCGCTGCGTCAGGCCTCCAGCAGCGAGATGCAACTGCGCAGCCCGGCCGCCATTGCCCTCGAGCAGATGGCTGCCGCTGCCGCAAAGGCTGGCGCCCGCCTGATGATTGCCAGTGGCTACCGCAGCTATAATCTCCAGATCAGTGTTTATGGCAGTGAAGTTAAGCGTTATGGCCAGTCCGCCGCCGACAATGAAAGCGCCCGCCCGGGCTTCAGCGAACATCAAAGCGGGCTGGCAGTCGACCTGGAACCGGTTAACCGCCAATGCGAGATAGCCGACTGTTTTGCTACCACTACTGAAGGCATATGGCTCGGCGCGCACGCTCAGGACTATGGCTTCATACAGCGTTACACTACCGACAAAACCGCCGTGACCGGCTACCGAGCTGAAGCCTGGCACTTCCGTTACGTCGGCACCGACCTGTCCAGCGCACTAAAAAAAGAGGACATAACGACTCTCGAAGAATTCTTCGGCCTACCAGCCGCCCCCGACTACGCGCCGTAGTTTCAAATCAGCCCCGTAACAGACTAGCTTACTACCTTAAAAGTCTGTATAATCTCCGTTTGTAGCTGCAACCCCGCCGGCAGTAAGCACAACCAAATATAATGGGGCGTGGCCAAGTGGTAAGGCACCAGTTTTTGGTACTGGCATTTCGGGGGTTCGAATCCCTCCGCCCCAGCCAAACTAAAAAGACCTAGATAAACTAGGTCTTTTTAGTTTCCCGGATAAAGGGATCCGACCCCGCGAGCAACGCAGCTGCGGAAGGGTTCCGTGGAGCAAAGCCGCGCGCCGGAGCTGGCTCCGGGCATGGTTTTACGGAAAAAGCCGCAGGCCGCATCCCTCCGCCCCAACCAAACCTTAAATTCACTTAATTCTTAGCTGTTTTTTATCATCTACGAAATCGCATACCACTACTCCAAGTAATGTCTGGTACGGGGAAGGTGTCGTAGGTTGGCTGGCGATATGATACAGGTCACATCCCAGCTACGGTCTTAAGTCCATCCGACCAGTCTTATGACTTAAGTGGCAAGCTCAGGCTGAGTACTAAGGCCTGGAGGTCGGAAATGTCGAACGGCTTGGCCAGGAAGTGAAAGGCGTTGATACCGCCATGTTCAGCCTTCAGGATGTTGGCGATGGTGTCGTCGGCTGTCAGCATGATGACCTTGGTATCGGCTAAGTGCTTGTAGCCTTTCATCATTTTCATAAAATCAAAGCCGGTTTTATCGGGCATGTGTAGGTCAAGGATGACGATGTCCGGTTTGACCTGCTTCATCTGTTGGATACCGCTGGTTACATCGGCGCTTTCGGTGACCTGGATGATCAGGTAATCCTGTTCTTCGACGGCTAGACGGACGGCGTTCCTGATATCGGCATCATCGTCGACGATCAAGATTTTTTTGGTCGGTTTGGCTGTCAGCTTCATAACATTCATCACTTATTTACATACTTGGCAACTAGGGCCAGCATATCATCCATCTGGAACGGTTTAGAAATAAAATCGTCAGCTCCGGCCTCTTTCGAGATCCGTTCAATATCCTTGGTGGCCGAGGCCATGACGATCGGGATATGCTTGGTGGCTTCCGAACCCTTCAGATATTTACAGATCTCTGGGCCGTCCATACCGGCCATCCAGATGTCGAGCAGATACAGATCCGGTAGCGGCCTGGTTGCGTTTTGGGTAGTGACCGTCGCGCCATCCTGCGTCGTTTCAACGATGTAGCCGTCTTCTTCAAGCATGATCTTGAGGGCGTCCAAGATAGCCGGGTTATCATCGACGACTATTATTTTCTTGGCTTTGATCGGCATGATCTAGCCAATCTTCGACTGTTTGGTTAAGGGCAGTGAGAAAGAGAACGTCGAGCCTTTGGCTTTCTTACTGTCCACCCATACCCGACCTTCGTGCCGCTTTATAATTTCCGAAGAGATATATAACCCTAGGCCAAGTCCCGGGTAGGTATTTTGATCCAGTCCACCGGCCCGGTAAAAACGCTCGAAGACCCGGGCCTGGTCATCTTCTGATAAACCGACGCCAAAGTCCTGGACGCACAGCGTTACCTTGGTTTTATCAACGATCGTCTTGACAACTATCTTGTCGGCTTGCGGCGAATATTTGATGGCGTTGGTAATAAAATTGGTCAGTACCTGGCCTAGACGACCCTGATCGCCGTAAACGGTGATCGAAGGCTGCAATTCTTGCAGGATCTGATGCTTCTCGGTTGTCCGCTGCAGTTCCTCTATGGTTTCCTCGACCAGGTCGTTGAGGTCAAAGTAACTTTCCTGGAACTGTAGTCTCCCGGCCTCGATCTTAGTGACGTCCAGTAAATCGCCGATCAGGTCGATCAGCTTATCGAGCTGTGAATTCATTTTTCCGACCAGCTCGACAGACTTCATGTCCTCAGCTTTCTGGAACCTCCGCCCCAGGATCTGGGTGTAGGCCTTAACGCTGGTGATTGGCGTCTTGAGCTCGTGGGAAGCGATGCTGATAAATTCGTCCTTCTGCTGCTCAAGTTGTTTGCGCTCCGTAATATCCTCGATAGCCAGCAGGATCAGCGACGTCTTATCGGGGCCCTGTTGCAACGTCCGGGCGTTTAGCAGCATAGTTTTCTGGCCGATGTCCTTGAAGTCGTGTTCGACCACGAAGTCCTCGATGGTGTTCTTTTCCGGCAATATTTCTTCTAGCAGGATGCGCAGTTTAGGAATGTTCCACTGGCGGTTGCCGAGGTCGTAGAGTAA
>JBBRLU010000003.1:0-40155 GCA_038231175.1 Saccharimonadales bacterium (SeqCode)
AAGAACGTCAGCGGTCCGCTACTACTGAAGCGGGCGCTCGAACATTTCGCCAGCAAGGGCGCGATGGACATCGATACTTTGGGCGAAAAGAACGTCGCCGCCTTAGTTGACGCCGGCCTGGTTACCGACCTAGCTGGCATCTATGCCTTGGCTGAAGCGCAGGTACTGACTGCCGATCGTTTTGCCAAGCTATCGGCCCAAAAGTTGGTCGCTGGTGTCCAAGCTACCAAGCAGCCACCGCTGGCACGCTTTATCTACGGCCTGGGCGTTCGCCACGTCGGGGCTCAGACGGCGCTGGACCTAGCCGACGCCTTTGGTTCGCTGGAGTCACTGGCTACGGCCAGTTTGGATGACCTGCAAGCGGTAGATGGTGTCGGTACGGTCGTGGCCGAGTCGATCATGGCCTGGTTTGCCGATGAAGATAATGAGCAGTTGTTACAGAAATTCGTCGAACTCAGCGTCCGGCCGCACCACGAAAAACACGATGACGGTCCGCTGCATGGTCAGAAGTTCGTCATCACCGGCGGCCTAGACGCCATGAGCCGCGACCAGGCGGCTGAAAAGATCCGCCAGCTCGGCGGCGCCTTCCAGAGCACCCTTGGCAAAGATACGACCTGCCTGGTCGTCGGCGCCAACGTCGGGGCCGCCAAACTAACCAAGGCCGCCAAGTATGGTACCAAACAGATTACTGAAGACGACTTATTGCAACTATTGAAGACAAGCTAATGCCTCATATTCATGAACTATTCGACTACACCATAACTGTTTTCATTGTTCACATTGAGAGCGTCTTGTTAGTAAATCACCCCCGTTACAACAAGTGGATTCCTATCGGTGGTCATGTCGAATTAGACGAAGATCCAGAGCAGGCACTCTATCGAGAGATTGTTGAAGAAACGGGCTTAAAGAATGTGCGGATCTTAAGCCACCGCCCAAGTTTTAAGTCGCCGGGTACTAAGCAGCTGTTAACGCCAAATTATGTTGATGTTCACGAGGCCAACCCGCCACATAAGCACATCAGTTTTACCTATCTAGCTATCAGCGACAGCCCTGATTTTGTCTTATCAGACGAGCACGTCGCCATGCGCTGGTTCACACTGCCCGAACTTCGCCTGCCAGAGTATAAGCTGTCTGAAGCCGTTATATTTTACGCCCTGGCAGCCTTAGATTTAGCCAATAATCAAGCTTGACTAAACGGGCCAATGCGTTATGCTTATGGTAAGTCGTGCGCACTAGCGGTGCCAGGCAAAATAAATATTTTTCAAAAATAAAAAAGCCCGCCGCTCGGGTGGGCGCGCACGAACGAACTAGAGCCGGATCAGTCCGGCTTTATTTTATGGACTGGCCGCCATGTATAATGAGCCCTAGAGCAACTATGATTAAGTATTATTATAAAAACGTCACCACAGCCGAGTTGGCCATTATCGACACGCCACGAAAGGGCGCGTGGGTCTATGTCGAGGCGCCGACCGATATCGAAATAGCCCAGCTGGCTAAGCAGTTTAAATTGGAAGTTGGTAACCTCGAAGATGCCCGCGACGAAGACGAAATGCCCCGGTTGGAGCGTCAGGACGGCCAAACATACATATACGTGCGCTTCGCCTACCGCAATAGCCGCGGCGACTTATCGACGTCACCGCTGTTGATCGTCTTTGGCGGTGAGTATGTCATCACGGTCAGCCAGATCCCGTTACCGGCACTGGACTTGCTGATGGGTGGCCGCACTGCCTTCGCGACCACCCAGCGCGCCAAGCTGGTGCTGTTAATCTTATCGCATATCAGTGACCAGTACGACGGCTTCATTAACCGTATCAGCCGTCAGATTAAAGCCATCCGCTCGCGGCTGCGTAGTACCGGCATCACCAATAAAGATTTGTTGGACTTCGTGACGATCGAGGACGATCTGAACGAATTTCAGGCGTCGTTGCAACCGACCAATGCCGCCTTAAGACGCCTGCTAGTTGGCCGCCAACTCCCACTGTTCGATGAAGACCAAGACATCGTCGAAGACCTGTTATTAAATAACGAGCAGTCAATCGAGGCTATCCGGTCCAACCTGCTATCGGTCGGCAATATCCGCGATGCCTATTCGGCCATCAGTAGCAATAACCTGAACCGGACCATTACCTTGCTAACCTTAGCGACGATCTTAGTAGCTTTACCGAACGTTTTTTTTGGCATGTACGGCATGAACGTAGCCTTACCATTCCAGCATGCACCGTGGGCCTTCGCGGCCATTTTGAGTCTGAATATTCTATTGATAACCAGCATCATAATCTTCACGCGGCGCAAGCGGATTATTTAAGAGTCTTTTCTTTAGGTCGCCAATTTGGTAGACTTTACCAGCTACGTACTGCGGTACCGGCATGTGGGGATATAGCTCAGTTGATTAGAGCGCTGCCATGGCATGGCAGAGGTCCAGGGTTTGAGTCCCTGTATCTCCACCACATAAAACACCCAGCTTAGACACTGGGTGTTTTACTTTTGAAGGGGTGCTGATAAGATAAGAATATGACAAAAAATAAAGCAAACTTGTCAATAATAGATGGATTTTATATAGCTGGTTGTGTTTTTGCGATTGGCTTTTTTACCGCCCACAGTATGCATCCTGTTAGATTAATCATAACTTCTCTCGCTGGCTTTGGAACTATGTTATTTGTCTCGAAGTTAACAGATAATATTCTTGGGCATGGACGCAGTAACAGTCGTGTAATCGGAAGTTACTTCTTATCGGTAGGGACACCATTCATAGGTTTATACGTTGTCGGTGCAATTACTGGTGATCTTTTGGCAGGTGGAACGTGGTTTTTTGGAGCCTTTACTGCAGCGTTACTCTCCAAACTTTTAATACCTTCCACCCAATCGTCACCTCGAAATAAAAAATGAGATTAGGTCAGGTTAGTTTCAGTAAATAAGCTATACTTGGACTCATGAATATTGTTGTTAATGACCTGCTAACACATTATGAAGTGCAGGGCAGTGGTCGACCAGTATTATTGCTGCATGGCTGGGGCGATAACTTAAAAGGTTTGGCTAGTTTAGCGAAGTCGCTAGCCACGGATTATCAGGTTATCAGTGTCGATCTACCCGGCTTTGGTGCCACGCAGCCACCAGAATCGGTCTGGAACTTAGACAATTACGCTGCATTTATAAAAGATTTCTTAACTAAAATTGATATCGCGCCGTATGCACTGCTTGGTCATAGTAACGGCGGAGCATTGGCAATTCGAACTACAGCCCTTGGAACTATTGCACCCAAAAAATTGGTGCTGATGGCGGCTTCGGGGATTCGTAACGGCCAATCAGCCAAACGCCTAGCCCTAAAAGTAGTCGCTAAAACCGGTAACGCCGCCACCGTCTGGCTACCAAAAGCTACACGACAAAAATTACGCACGAAGTTATATGGCGCCGCCGGCTCCGACATGCTGGTCGTGGAACATCTGCAGGAAACCTTCAAGGCGACTGTTCGCCAAGACGTCCAAGCCGACGCTTCGCAAATATCGTTACCGACCTTATTAATCTTCGCCGACCAAGATAAAGCCGTACCTTTAGCCGACGGTCAAACCTATCATAAGTTAATAAAAAATTCACAGTTAGAAATAATTATCGGTGCCAGTCACTTCGTACATTTAGATGAGCCCGTCAAAGTTGTCAGTTTAATTAAGGAATTCTTAGCGTGAACGGACTGCGGGGTCTTATAAGTCTCTATAGGTTGAGCTACCCAACCACATTGGTATACATGCTGCAAAGCACTGAGTACCAAGTGCCAGCCTACCTAGCGTGGTATTGGCGGACAACTAATTTTAATGGTGTCATGCATCGCCGCAGCCTAGATCATACCAAAGCTGCCCGCTTACTACTGCTAGCCGTGCGTGGTGGGATAGCGCTCCAGATAATACTTGGCGCAACATCAGTAGTTTGGGGAGTCACGAGGCAGCACCCTACAGTTACTTTGAGCGGGCTAATTGTACTCTTTAGCTATCCCGTGGTGTGGGGGCATCTATTAGTTATGCCCATAGCGCTTGGTCGTTTTTTTATTAGCCGACCTGCTGAAAAGCGTTTGATTATCGAGTCGGCCAAAATTTTTATGAACCACCCTGGCGCTAAGATCGCCGTCGCCGGTAGCTACGGTAAGACAACCATGAAAGAATTATTAGCGACCGTCTTAGCGGAGGGCCTGGACGTAGCAGCCACACCGGCCAACAAGAACGTCAGCAGCAGTCACGCCTACTTTGCCCGCAAACTGACCGGCAGCGAAGACGTCTTGATTATCGAGTACGGTGAAGGTGCCCCCGGCGACGTCGCCCGCTTCGCGGCAATCACGGCTCCCACGCACGCTGTCATTACCGGCCTGGCGCCGGCTCATTTGGATAAGTACAAAACATTGGCAGCGGCTGGACAGGATATTCTTTCGGTGGCCGATTACCTGCATGACCAACAGGTTTACGTCAACGACGAATCGCCGGAGCTGGCGCCGTTTATTAAGCCGGCCTATGCCCGATTTAACGCCGCTGGGGCGCTAGGCTGGAAAGTTAAGGACGTCACCGTGACATTGCAGGGAACCAGCTTCAGCTTAGTCAAAGGTCGCCGTAGCTTAGCGCTGAGAAGCGGCCTGGTTGGTCGTCACCAGATCGGCTTCTTGTCACTTGTCGCTACCTTGGGTATGCAGCTGGGGCTGACGCCCGAGCAAGTCCAAGCCGGTGTCGCTCGGACGCGGCCGTTTGAGCACCGCATGCAACCCTACCAACTGGGCGGCGCTTGGATCATCGATGACACCTACAACGGCAACCTCGAAGGCCTACGAGCCGGCACGCAACTGCTGGCCGAACTACCAGCTCGGCGTAAGATTTATGTGACGCCCGGGCTCGTCGACCAAGGCGCCGAAACCGAACGGGTACACATTGCCGCTGGCCGCCTGATTGCCGCTGCTAAGCCGGACATTGTGGTGCTGATGAAAAATTCGGTCACCGACTACATCGTTCTTGGACTCCGTGAGGCCGACTATACAGGCGAGCTGCGCTTGGAGAGTGACCCGCTAGAGTTCTACACCAACCTCAATCACTTCGTAGCCGCCGGCGACCTGGTGCTGATGCAGAACGATTGGACCGATAACTACGCCTAACCTCAGCCTAGTCGCCCTCGATAAGAAGGTGGTGTACGTGGCGAGACTTTACAGTGCTTCGGCCATTATATCGAAAAAGATATAATGCTGAAATGAACAGTCAAGAACTCTCGGCATTTCAAGCCGAAACAATGCGCCAACTTATGAAAGATATTGATGACGCCGAGCCACAGGCAGCTGCGGCTGATAAACGGCTGACGATACAATACGTTAACGCCCGTCTAGAGCTGCACATGACCCAGCAGCAGCTTGCCGAAGTCTGCGGACTACCACAATCGGTGATAGCTAGATTCGAGTCGGGTAAGTCCAGTCCGACCTTGAGGACCATGCAACGCATCGCTAAAGCGCTCAATAAAAAGCTGACGCTTAAAGCCATCGCGTAATTACCAGGTTTGTATATACTAGGCTTATGAAAACAATCGCCGTAATTTTTGGTGGCCGCTCAGCCGAACACGATGTGTCGATCATCACCGCCCTATCTAGTATTATCAAGCCGCTAGAACTGACCCGCAACTATAAGGTCGAGGCCGTCTATATCACCAAGGACGGCGCTTGGTACTGGGACGATAAACTCAAGGATATCAAACTGTTCACCAGCGGCGGAATCAAAGATTTTATCGCCAAAAGTCAGCCGGCTGGCGTGCAACTGGACGGTGGTTTGACTTTGACTAAGGCCGGCGGTCTGCGTAAGCAACAGCAGAAGATCGACGTCGTCTTTCCAGCCATGCACGGTACCTACGGCGAAGACGGCGCCCTGATGGGCCTGCTCGACATGGCCGGCGTGGCCTATGTCGGCTGTGGTGTCAGCGCCGCCGCCGCCGCCATGGACAAGGTGCTGGCCAAACAGTTAGCCGTCGCCAACGACATCCCGGTCAGCAATTTCCTAACCTTTACCAAGGCCGATCTGGCGCGTGAGCCGGCTCAGGCTATCAAAAGCATTACCGTCAGCCTGAAATACCCGTTGTTCGTCAAGCCGGCGCACCTCGGTTCCAGTATCGGCATCAGCCGCGTTACCAGTGAAACCGAGCTGCGCAACGCCCTCGAAGTCGCGGCCCATTACGACGACCGGGTAATCGTCGAAGAAGCGGTCCATAACCTGATCGAAGTGACCCTGCCGATCATCGGCAATGATACACCGCAGCCGGCCTTACTAGAACGCCCGATGACCCAGGCCGAAGACTTCTTTGACTTTGAAACCAAGTATATGCAGGGTGGCAAAAAGGGTGGCTCCGGAAAAGGTGGCAAAGGCACGGAAGGCGCCCAGGGCTACAGCCAGATCCCGGCCGACCTACCAAAAGAGCTGTACCAACAAGCCGAAAACATCGGCTTAAGGGTCTACAAAGCCCTCGGCTGCAGCGGCATCGCCCGCGTCGATATGCTGATCGACAGCAAGTCTAAGAAAGTCTACTTTAACGAGGTCAACCCATTGCCCGGTGGCTTGTACGCCCATAACTGGGCCAAAGCCGGCATCAGTGGCGTCGATTTAGTGCAGAAGTTGGTTATGTTAGCCGAAGAACGCCACGCCAGCCGCCAAAAACTAGCGACTACCTTTAGCACTAACTACCTCCAGCAGTTTTAACTGTAGTTGTTCTGATATACTTAACAGATATGCAGCGCTATAACCCTAAAGAAATTGAAACTAAGTGGCAGCAGGCTTGGGAAGAATCGCGGATCTATAGGGCTAGCGACGACAGCCCCAAGCCCAAAAAATACATCTTGGAGTACTTTCCGTACCCGAGCGGCGCCGCCATGCACGTCGGCCACGTCCGTAATTACACCATCGGTGACGCGCTAGCGCGCTTTAACCGCATGAACGGCTATAACGTCTTGCACCCCATGGGTTGGGACGCCTTTGGTCTGCCGGCCGAAAATTATGCCATCAAAACCGGCATCAGCCCGCGCTTGGCCATCGACCAGAATACGGCCCGCTTCAAGGAGCAGTTGATGCAGATGGGCTTCAGTTACGATTGGTCGCGCGAGATCGACAGCACCGACTCCAACTATTACCGCTGGACGCAGTGGTTCTTCTTACTGCTATTTCGCAAGGGTCTAGCCTACCAAAAAGAAAGTTTGCAGTGGTGGTGCGACACTGACAAAACAGTGCTCGCTAACGAGCAAGTCGAAGCCGGTCTGTGTTGGCGCTGCGGCAATAAAGTCGAGAAGAAATTGCTTAAGCAGTGGTTCTTTAAGATTACCGACTACGCCGACCGCCTGCTCGATGATCTCGAGGACCTTGATTGGTCGGAGGCCATTAAGGCCATGCAGCGCAACTGGATTGGCCGCAGTAAAGGCGCCGAAATCAGCTTTGAAGTCGCCGAAACCAGCAGCCAGATCACCGTCTTTACCACCCGGCCGGACACGCTCTACGGCGCCACTTTCTTGGTGCTGGCTCCCGAGAATCCCTTAGTGGCGGTGATTACGACGCGTGAGCAAAAAGACGCCGTCAATGATTATGTCGACGACGCCCAAGCCAAAAGCGACATCGAACGCCAAGAAACCGACCGCGAAAAAACCGGCGTCTTTACCGGGGCTTACGCTATCAATCCGGTCAATGGCCAGCAACTGCCGATCTGGATCGCCGATTACGTGCTCGCCGGCTATGGTACCGGTGCCATCATGGCGGTGCCGGCCCACGATGAGCGCGATAACGAATTTGCCAAGAAGTTTGACTTACCGATCACCCGGGTCGTCAAGAACGAGGCCCCCGATTACGAGTGTACCCACGCCGAAGGCGAGATGATCAACTCCGACAAATACGACGGCCTACCGAGTTCCGAAGCCCGTGAGAAACTAGTGGCTGATCTGGAAAAGCAGGGCAGTGGCCACGAAGTGATCAACTATCGCCTGCGCGATTGGCTAATCAGCCGCCAGCGCTACTGGGGCGCGCCGATCCCGATCATCCACTGCCCGACAGACGGCGCCGTAGCCGTGCCGGAAGACCAATTGCCGGTCGTCTTACCGGAAGTCACCAGCTTCCAACCGAGCGGCGACGGCCGTAGCCCGCTGGCCAATGTTCCGGACTTTGTGAATACGACATGCCCGACCTGCGGTGGCCCGGCCGAACGCGAAACCGACACCATGGACGGCTTTGCCTGCTCCAGCTGGTACTTCCTGCGCTTTACCGACCCGGACAATTTCTTGGAGCCTTTTGACAAAGAAAAAGTCAAGCAATGGCTGCCGGTCGACGATTACATCGGCGGCGCCGAACACGCCGTCATGCACCTGCTGTACGCTCGCTTCTGGACCAAGGTCATGCAGGACGACGGCTTAATCGACTTCGGCGAACCATTCTTAAAGCTCCGTAACCAGGGTATGATCTTAGCACCCGACGGCAACAAAATGAGCAAGAGCAAAGGTAATACCATCGAGCCAGGTGGCCTGATCGACCAAGGCTACGGCGCCGACAGCATCCGCATCATGGAACTGTTTATCGGCCCCTACAACCAAAGCGTCAATTGGAGCGTCGAAGGCATGGGTGGCTCCTACCGTTTCTTGCAACGAATCTGGACCTTGACCCATGAATTCCTGGCCGTAAGCGACCACAGCCAGGGCGCATCAGCCGAATCGACCATGGCCGAGGCCGACATCCTACGCGCTATTCATAAAGCTACCAAAAAAGTTACCAAAGACCTGAATGAACTTAACTTTAATACCGCAATTTCGGCCCAGATGGAATGCCTCAACACGCTATATAAGTTAAAAGACCAGGATGGCTACGCCAACTTGGACTGCTGGCGCTACGCCGTAGAAACCTTACTACAACTATTAGCGCCGTTTGCACCTCATATTGCTGAAGAGCTGTGGCACAATATGGGCCACGAGGAGTCAATCCACACCAGCGACTGGCCTAGCTATGACGAAGCGCTGTTGATTGAAGACACCATAACGATCGTGGTTCAGATTAACGGCAAAGTCCGCGCCGAATTAGTGGTGGCCCACGACGCCGACGAGCAATTTATCGTGGCCGCCGCCCAGACCAACCCTAAGATCAGCGCGCTGCTAGCCGGCCAGGAACTGCGTAAGACGATTTACGTAGCGTCTAAACTGGTTAACTTTGTCGTTTGACCTTGCTACGACTGGAATTCGATGTATCCGAACTGTTTCAGCCTTAAAGTTGTCTGTGTCCACGAATACGCCAACGTTTTTTGGTTGGTAGCGGGTGCTACTCTCGGACATCGAGAACGGCATCACGACATTTTTCAGACCTAGCTCCGGGACGTCGCGCGTTACATAATCATCAAAATCGTTTTCTATTTCGATCAGCTCTGGTGAAGTTAGGAAGCTATACGCTAATCTTGAAACGGGCCCTTTCGCTGGCAGGTCTTCTTCAAACTGGACTTGCGGTCGGTCTGATGCGTCGGCGCCAGCTACGTAGGATTGCGACGTTAGCAATTTGACATGATCGCCGCCAATGACATCAGGCTGCAGACCGCTGTAGACGGTCGGGTGCGCTACTATTGCTTTAAGTAGCCCGCTTCTTTGGCGGCGAAGAAAGTCTTCGCGAAAATGGTCATCGGCAGCAGACTTTTTGTTTTCATCTTGTATTGTCGTAGCCACAGGTTTAACTTCAAAAGCGACAGCGGCGCCCAAGGACTGGAGCGGGTCTTCGTAAGTTTCATTTGGGTCTCGTAGGCCGCCTGATCGAATTTCAATTATCGGTAATTCGTTCATGATCGGTCTAACTTGTCACTAGCAACCAGTACAGTATGGCCGATATGTCTGACCGCGGTCACGACGCTAAGGCGTAGCGTATCTAGATATGTCTCCAGGATTACCGCAGACATATTAATTAGTGCTCGCCTGCAAGGTGTTGGCTGCAACCACACTGCCTACGAAAACACGCTGACTGATCCAAACTACGCCGTCTTTATCTTCGGGGCAGGGGCTGCCGATATCGCTCTGCTTAAAGCCTAGCCAGGAGCCGTTGGTGTCGACACCGGTAACTGTTACGGCCGGCACGTCTGTCAGGTCGATTTTGTGCTTTGTTTTGCCGCATATGTTTGACGAGCCATCGCCTGGTTCGTCTAGAACGCCGGCGCTGTAACGAACGTTGACGCCTTTTGGAATTGAACCGCTCGCAATGCCCGGAGCTGATGGATTGCGCACAGCTGATTCGTTGCCGGTGGTTGCGCAGCCGCTCAGCAACAAGGCGCCCAGTGCTAGCTTTGTGGGTAGTCGGTAGTGGGGTTGGTTTAATCTTTCTAACATAAGCTTTAGATTATACAATATAAAATTTGCCATGTAAACATACCAAACAATTTTAATAGATCTCCAGCAAACAATGCAGCTTGTCTTGAAGGTGTAAATAGGCTATCATAGAACCAATAATTACTAAGCTATAAGTTTGTATCGACCGTCATCAGACCAGATATAAAAGGAGAGAAAACAGTTATGGGCAAGCCAAAGAAACGAACCAGCCCCCGCAAAACCGGCACTCGCCGCAGCCACATCCTACTCGAGTTAGCTCGCAAGGTTAATAGCAAGTCACCCGTTAAGGTCCGTACTACGATCCGCGAAACCGGCAAAGTCAAAGCCGCTTAAACCAGCAGCTACCCGCTAACACCAAAAGGGAATTAACAACATGGCTTCTAACCGTCACCTCGGTCGCATCATCGCTCTCCAGACCCTGTACGAGCAGGACTTCCGCCGTGAGGCTGGTGATGCCGACTGGCACGACCCGGAAATCCTAACCCGTAATATCGGCCGCTATAAAGAAATGGTCGACGATATCGACTTTATCAGCGCCCTGGTCGAGGGTGTATTGCGGCACGCCACGGACCTGGACGCCAAACTGCAACTGGTAGCGACCGAATGGCCGATCAGAGAAATCGCCCGCATGGACCGCATGGTCTTAGAAATGGGCCTCTACGAGCTCGAAAACGACGCCGACGTACCAGCTAAGGTTGTCATCAACGAAGCGGTCGAGCTGGCCAAAGCCTTCGGCGGCGATAACTCGTCCAAGTTTATTAACGGCGTGCTGGGTACATTGCTGCGCCAGCGCGAGGAAGCTGACCCTGAAAGCTCCGCGCCGGCCATCGAAGCCACTGCCAAAACGGCGCCTAAAGTAGCCAAAACCTCCAAGACGGTTAAACCAACTAAGAAAGTTAGTAAAAAATGAAGCGTCCTAAGCCATTACAGGGTTTTAAGAACCTGGTTGCGAAACGCCGGCCGGTTATCGATGAAGTAGTTCGGGAAACGACGTCCGGTGGCATCGTCTTTCGCCGTAACAAGGAAGGCGCTTTGCAGATCCTGCTCATAAAAGACGCCAAAGGCCGCTGGACCATACCGAAGGGCCATGTCGAACCAGGCGAAGAGCCGAAGGCCACCGCCGAGCGCGAAATCCGCGAAGAAACCGGCTTACAAGAAATGAAAGTCTATAGCTGGCTCGGCAAAGTCAATTTTCGCTATCGCCGTAATCACACCTTAGTGTTAATGAGTATGCACATTTATCTAACCGAAGGACTCGGCAAGACCGATGAGCTGAAAGGCGAAGACTGGTTAACCGACATGCAGTGGCTGCCGGCCACCGACGCCGTCGATAAGATCGCCTACGAGGACATCGGTAAGCTGATCCTAGTAGGCATGAAACGTATCAGGGACGGGAAGCTGTAACGTGGACACCTCGGTCTACTCACAATTTGCTAGTGACACCTTAGGCGTTACCTTTAACGACCTAACGCTGTTAATTACGGCCTTTACCCACCGCTCCTACTTAAACGAGCACAAGAAGACGGTCAGCGCGCACAATGAGCGCCTGGAGTTTCTCGGCGATGCCGTCTTAGAATTAGTAGTTACCGAGTATCTGTATGGTAATTTCGCCGACCCCGAAGGCATCTTGACTAACTGGCGCAGTTCTTTGGTGCGTACCGAAAGCATCGGCGCCGCCGCCGCCAAATATAACTTTGAGCCGCTACTGCGCCTCAGCCGCGGCGAAAAGCGTGGTACCGAACGGGCCCGGGCCCAGATTTTGGCCAATAGCTACGAGGCCGTCGTCGGCGCCTTGTACCTGGACCAAGGCTATGAGGCCGCCAAAATCTTTATCACCAAATCTATCCTGTCGACCTTTGAGCAGATCTTAGCCAGCGGCTCGTGGATGGACCCGAAGTCGCACCTCCAGGAATTAGCCCAAAGCCACGATGGCGCTACGCCGATGTACAAAGTCATGGCCGAAGTCGGGCCCGACCACGATAAGATCTTTACCGTCGGCGTCTACGTTAATAATCAGCTGCGAGGGCAGGGCGATGGCCCTAGCAAACAGGCGGGCCAGCAAAAAGCCGCCGAAGCGGCCCTAGCCTGCTACCAAAAACCGTAGTTTTCCCAATTCCTTCACGCCGCTCATTTGACAAAGCAGTCATAAAGCAGTATTTTACTAGATATATCTTAAACCGGAGTGCAGGTAAATTATGGACGAGAAACTAATCTGGAGTGCTATCTCAAATAAAGAGCTACTGGCACAAGTAGCTAGTCGTGGCCTCGAGCTGCCACAAGCCAAAGCTGCCGGTGCTGTCGCTTGTGAAGGTGGTCAAGTTTCGTCCGACTGGATACTTAATCTAGCAGATCAGTATGAACTGAGCGTCGCTGCTTTAGGGGAACTTGGTTTCGGTGAAGCAGACGGCATTCCCCCCTTGGAGCAAATTACCGCCGGTCTCGGTGCAACAAACGCCGAGTGGTTGAATGAACGTAAAGACAGTGGCGACCAAGACGAGCTGGTTATTACTCCCAAGATCGCATCTATTGGCCTAATTGGCACCAGCCGCAAGCCCGGTCTGATCCCGCGCTTCGACCGCAAGCAACCTAAAACTGACGAAACCTACGTCTTCAACGCTATCTGGGACAAAATTATAGACAAAGACCCTGCTCACGATAACGGCGGCACCGAAAAATTTGGCGCTGCTGTACTGCTTGGTGATGTCTCTGACCCAAGTAATTGTGCTAAGCCAGCAAATAGCTACGATGAAGCAGGACTTGTTTACGTCAACATGAGAGTACCTGAGCAGCGTGACGCATTGAAGCGTGAAGCTGCCAATCAACTCTGCAAAGGTCGTGAACTAAAGGGTGCTACCATCGCTCAGATTGTGTTAGTAAATGCTCAGCGCCGCCTTCAAGGTAAGCAATTCTTAGACACACGAAACTTTAATCGTCTGACTCACTACCCTGATATTAACCTCGATGGCGCTGCGTACGTTCCGAACGTTGCTGCGGACGTCCGCCAGCTTGGGCTGGACGGGTCGAATGTCCAGTACGACTGGGGCAGCATCGGTGTGCGTCGTGCGCTGAGGGTATCGACTGGGGCTTAGGTCTTATTTCCTTCCTTTTTGTTCCCCTTTTGCACTTGTGTTAATCTAAACCTAGCGGTGAATAGTAACCTGACAATCACTAGGATTGCACAGGCTACCGCCCTGAAATGTTGGTTTACAACAAGCTACAGTGGCAGCTAGACTGAACTGCTGTAGCCGTAAAACACATTTATAATGAGATACCCTCAGGTGGTAGTGTTAGAGCTGGGTTTTCCGGCTGAAATAATTGAACTAGCGTGCATGCGTGCCCGCTCCAGTCGTGATCTAGCACTACTAAAGTCCTCGATGGCGATGCGTACGTTCCGAACGTTGCTGCGAACGACCGCCAGCTTAAGCTGAACAGGTCGAATGTCCAGAACGACTGGGACAACAACGGTGTGCGTCGTGCGCTGCGGCTATCTCTCTGCAAAAGACCTCCTTCCCGGGGGTCTTTACGTATTCAGGCTTTTGAGCCAGCCGCCGTTCATGCGGCCAATATCTTGGAGGGTACTTTGCGTCTGAAAAATCTTAGTTTCATTGGCCAGTTTGAGCTCGAGGTATAGGCGTAACTTAAAAGTCGCGATTTCTTGTTGGGCTGAGGCTTTAATTAGGTAGGAGACTTTCATAGCCTTCGGGGCATTCTTGGCCATGATAAGTTGTTCCATAAGTTCAAACACGCTGTGCTCCAAGCTATTACCGATTGAATAACGCTCAGCTTTAGGCAGTTTTTGATTGAGGTCGACAACTTGCTTGTAGAGTTTGTAAACTAAGGTGATGATAGGAAGAACTTCGGACATAGATTTAAGTGTAGCAAATGTTTGGCGGGCCTGGTTCGCTTTTCGTAGTGGCAAACGAAGTAGTGCTGCAATTATTGAGTATGAATACTACTTGTATTTACATGAGTTTGATCGTTTTGTAGTACACGAGCTAAAACCCTTAGCCTATATGCGCTACGGCGATGATTGGCTGTGCTTTGCTAGTAGTCAACAAGAGTTAGAACACATCAAAGCCTGGGCGACGGTCTTCTTGTCCCATATACTCAAGCTAACCATTAACCCAAAGCTCAATCACGTAACTGCTACTAAGAAAGGCATCTCGTACCTTGGTGTTGATATCTGGCCAACCGGGAGGCGTTTGCAACCAGCTGTGAGCGCTCGAATCGTTAGCAAACTTACACCACAGAATGCAGCGAGTTATCTGGCACTAGTTTCAGCTCATGAGAAACAAAAGCGTCTAAAGGAGCTGTATTGAAGAAAGAGCGTTGACAACAGGGGCCCTTATCTGTAAAATTAGCTATATTGTCATAGTAGTCTAAATGAGTTTGAGAAAGAGAGTTTTATAGATTTATGTTATCAATTCGTATGCAACGCACCGGTCGCAAAGGTCACGCCATGTTTCGTGTCGTCGTTCAAGAGTCACGTTACGTGCCTACCAGCGGCAAGGTAGTCGCTCGACTTGGTAGCTATGATCCGCACGCTAAAACTATTATTCTCGATAAAGAAAAAGCGGCTACCTTCTTGGCTAACGGCGCCCAGCCATCTAACCGTGCCGCCCGTCTGCTGGCTACCGAAGGCGTGGTCATGCCAGCCTGGGTCAAGCAGCCTGCTGCCCGCAGCCGCAGTGTGCGCCACGCCGATAAGCGCCGTAGCACTACGCCTGCCGCTCCGGTCGAAGCAACTATCGAAGCGTCAGCCGCTGAAGTTGTCGCTGAAACTGCTGTCGAAGCCTAGCTCGTAATCAGCAATCTTACTGGACCGTGAAATATTACACACGGTCGACCTAACTGTTTGTTATAATTACCATATTCTGTAAGTGAGGTATTGACCGTATGAGTAGTATAGATCAAGAATTCGTTGAATTTGTCGTCAAATCATTAGTTGGTAAACCCGAAGCAGTCGTAGTTGAGCGCCGCATTGACGAAAAGGGTGTGTTGCTTGAGTTAACCGTTGATCCGGAAGATCTGGGCCGGGTCATCGGTAAACGGGGGGCTACCGCCCAAAGCTTACGGACGTTGCTGCGCGCGCTCGGTACCAAGAACGAAGCCCGTTACAACCTGAAGATCATTGATAATGGTACCGGTGGTCACCATAGTGATGATGATGGTGCGGCTGTTCCGGCGGACGATCACAGCGATGCTCACGTCAACACCCCGAGGGCTAGTGATGACGATAGTGCAGCTGCTACTACGGACACGGCGCCAGCCGAGCCGGTGGCGGCCCGCACGGAGACCAGCGACCGCCTGCGCCAGACTCGTAAAGAGTTGGCCGACTTAGACGATCTAGACCTATAGGCCCCTACGCGATTAGGAAAAAAGCCACTTTGGGCGCATACTATAAGTAATGTAACTACTTAAGTAGGGGTTCGATACGATGTCTAAAGACAAAGGCAAAAAAGAAGTCAAAAAACCTAAGCAAATAAAGCAAGTCTGAGGTGCGTACCACACTGAGCCAACAGAAATTTCTCGACTCTGAGGAAGCTATTGCCATCCGTGAACAACTACTAGCCATGATGCAGGATACTGCCTTCAACACCTGCGCTACCTACGCCGCCACCCGTGAAGATGAGTTACCGTTTGACGAAAAGCACATGACCTACCTGAGTGATCATCCAAAGTTGAATCCGCAGCACTATATGCAGAACCTGCGCCTTAAAACTCGCATCCGTAAGTAAATTAGCCATATCGTTGTAATAAGCGCTAGTTACGCTTGAACAAGCAGTTGATCTGGACTATGATTAAAGCAAGTCAAACGTGACTGTAAGTTTACAATCCAAAAACAAAAATCAAAAGCTCTGCGAGCCACAGCAATGTGGGAGCTTTATGTGACAAAACAACCCTAGGCAGCTAGGGTTGTTTTGGTATTAGGGTATAACAGGGGTAAATGCTACAATTAAGCTCATGAAAATACAGATAATTACGCTGTTTCCGGAGATGTTTAGCGGCGTTCTCGGCGCCAGCATGCTGTGGAAGGCCAGCGACCGCGGGCTGGCCGAGTATTCGTTCATTAACCTGCGTGACTATGGCCTCGGCCCACGACACCAAGTTGATGACACGCCCTATGGCGGCGGTGACGGTATGCTGCTGATGGTCGAGCCCTTGCTGAAGGCAATAGAAGTCGCCAAGGCTAATGACCCGACGGCTAAAGTCTTTTTGCCGACGCCGCGGGGCCGCGTTTATAAGCAGTCGGACGCCAAGCGGCTGGCAGCGGCCAACGAGGGCCTGATTATCATCTGCCCGCGCTATGAAGGCTACGATGAACGGATTACCCAATGGGTAGACGAGCAATTCTGCATCGGCTCCTACGTACTGACTGGCGGGGAAGTGCCGGCCATGATCCTGATTGATTCCGTCGTCCGCTTGATTCCTGGTGTCCTGGGTGGGGCCGATAGCACCGAGATCGAGTCGTTCCAGGCCGACGATATATCTATTGAGTTTCCGCAGTATACCCGGCCGGTGACTTTTCAGGATCAGACCGTACCCGCTGTTCTGTTGAGTGGTAATCATGCCGAGATCGCTAAGTGGCGCGCCGACCATTAGAACTAGCAGTAAGCTAGCTTACACACAGCCGCCGTAAGAAGCGTATAATCAGTAGTACCAACGGAGGTATTACTATGAAATTGTCTTTTAAATTGCTGAATATCAAGCCCGTCTACGCCCACTGTGACCTACCGTGCGGCGTCTACGACCCGGCCCAAGCCCGGATCGAGGCCCAGAGCATCATCGGTATCATGGAGAAGTACGATGGCTTCGATGAGCCTAACAAAGTACGGGCCATCATCATCAAGGAAGAACGCGCCGAACTGGTCAAGCACCACCTGATGGTGCTATGGGCCGATTATTTCAAACCCGAGCATCTGGAAAAGTATCCTGATCTACACACCAAATTCTGGCAAGCGATCAAGCTAGCCAGCGACTGCAAGCATCATCTCGAAGTTGAGTACGGTCATAAATTAGTGGAGGCCATAGATGAAATCGCTGAAATCTTTTGGGAAACTAAGAAAGCCTAAACTATTCATGCTACGCCGCGTTACCGGCGGCAGTATGAGTCCCAAACTACGACCCGGTAAGCTGGTATTCGCGACGCCCTTATTTCGGCGCTTGCGCCCCGGACAGGTCATCGTCTTTCAACACGAGGGTAGGGAAAAGATCAAACGGATTGAACGCCTGGAGCAAGACCGCTTGTTTGTCATCGGCGACAATCTGGGCAGCAGTACCGACAGCCGTCACTTCGGTTGGTTGGCCGAACGCGACGTCGTGGCCCGCGTCGTCTGGCCGAAACTGGCCAAGTAGGCTAGTCGTTCGAGGTCGCTCGGGTAGAATTCTTGAGCGCTGTTTCACGCAGCATCAAGGACACCAGGAAGGCGGCCAGGGCAAACGGGATACCGAATAAGAAGACATCGTGGAACGAGCGCGCGAAGGCCTCCAATATCCCTTGGTGGATGGCCGGTGGCAAGGCCTTCAGGACCTTCGGAGCGGCGCTTAGATTCTGGGCTGTCAAGTGTAGGTTCTGACCGGTGGGCACGGTTTCCTGCAAATGGTGTGTCAGCCGGCTGGTCAGGATAGCCCCAAAGATGGCGGCCCCCAGCGAACTGCCGATAGTCCGGAAAAAGATTACCACCGAGGTGGCGGTTCCTAGGTCCTGACGGCCGACCGAGTTCTGGACAGCCAGCGTCATGACCTGCATGAACAGGCCGATGCCGACGCCCAGGATCAACATCCAGATCGTCAGTAGCACCTGGCTGGTCCCGACACCCAGGTGGCTGAACAGGAAGAAGCCGAAGGTGACCAAGGCCGTACCGATGATCGGAAAAATGCGGTAGCGGCCGATCTTGCTGATCATCCGGCCGGAGAAAATCGAGCCGGCTAGCAGCCCGAATACCAGCGGCGTCAGCAGCAGGCCGGAGCGCGTCGCCGAGTCGCTGCGGACGATCTGCTGATACTCCGGTAAGAAGATGATGGCCCCGAACATGACCAGGCCCGACAACAGACTGAGCAGCACCGAGGTGCGAAAAATATCATTCTTAAATAGCCGTAAAGGGATGATCGGCTCGACGGCCTTTTGCTCGCGCCAAATAAATAGACCGCTAGCCACCAGGAAACCGGCAAACAGGCCCAGGATATCGCTCGACAGCCAAGGGTGGACGGTGCCACCCCAGACCAGGCCCAGTAGCAGACAGACGGCGGCGATAGCCAGTAGTCCGGCGCCGGCAAAGTCAATCTTATGCTCGGTCCGGCGCACCGGTAATTGTAGCTTGTACCAGATAGCCGCCAGGGCCAGCGCCCCGATCGGGAGGTTTATGTAAAAGATGTAACGCCAGCTAAGGTGATCGGTGAACAAGCCACCGATCAGCGGCCCGATGACACTCGACAAGCCGAAAACGGCTCCGAAATAGCCCTGATAGCGACCACGTTGACGGGGCGGTACGATGTCACCGATGATCGAAAAGACCAGCGTAAAGATGCCACCACCACCGAGGCCTTGGACGGCTCGGAAGAAGATTAACTGGCCCATGGTCTGGCTCAGGCCACACAGAACCGAGCCGACTAGAAACAGTAAGATAGCAACGATAAATATCTTCTTACGACCGAAGAGGTCGCTGATCTTGCCGTACAGCGGCGTGACGATGGCGCTGGTCAGGAGGTAAGCCGTAGCCACCCATGACAGGCGATTGAGGCCGTGCAGATCGCTGGCAATCCGAGGCAAGGCGGTCGAGACCACGGTCTGGTCGAGGGCAGCCAGTAACATGGCGCCCATTAAGGCGAATATGATAACCAAGATTTGGTTATGGGTCAGTTCGACGTGAGCTTCAGTCCTTGCGGCGACAGCTGTTCTGGGCATCAGTACGTCCTTTGGCTCTGGCCGTCTTAGAGGTTTAATTCGTCAAGCTTATAAACCTTGCGGGTGGCTTGGAGCTGGGCATTATCGTTGTTGCCCTTATCCTGGGCGGTGCTTTGCAAAGTTGTGCCGGCGTTCGTTGGCGACGGGCCGACGGCCGTGGCGCCGAGCGTCTCAGCCGAGCTGTTGTCGGTAGCTTGGTTCAAAGTAGGCAGTGTAGGCTGCGTTATCAAATGAAGATCAGGCCTGGCGGCCGTAGTCCTGTGGTGCTGGGCCTGCTCAGCTTGCAAGAGTCGCTGCTGAGACTGGCATTGGACGTGCAGGTAGCCAAAGGCGAACAGCAGGCTAACCAGCAACGGTAAGCCGATGATCAGTCGGTTACGGCCCACCGATAAACCTGGCTCTGGTATTGCCATTGCAGTTTTGCGTCTTTTTGAAGTCATTGTTGACAGTATACTACGCCGTGACCAGCGGGGCCACCGTGGGCTCGGGCCGTGCAGGCTGCTTTAGCCGTGAAGACCGGTATAACTGTTAATGAATTGCCGGGCCGTCCGGCGCTCTGACCTGACCCGCGCCGCACTGGCCGCTAATTGATTGAGCCAGTCTAGTAATTGAGCCGGTTGGCTGACGATCTGACACTGCCCCAAAGCGGTCCGAGCTAGCCGTATCTGCCGTTCGATGTCACCGATAACCGATTCGATGGTCGTCTCCCAGAAATAACGTTTCAGCGCCGGCAACTGCTCGGCGACTTGGAAGTCAATCTCGGTCAAAGTATCGAAGTAGCCGCTGAGCAGACGGCAGACGACGACACTGAGCTGGCCGCGAGCCAGATCGGTCTGCCAATCATGGGCATCATCGTGTAGCTGCCGGGCAATCAGGTAATGGTGATAAAAGCCCTGCAGCGCCTGCTGGTCGGGATGGTCGAGGGCTATCCCTAGTGTCAGTAAGACCGCGCAACTGGCCAGGCTGTGACCGATCGAACGATCGGCTAACTGCCCCAGGTCGGCGTAATCAGGTAACCGTGTAATTGTCAGATGGCCATCATGTAGCTCGGCCCGGGCGTGCCGTTGTTCCCAATGGTTGGCGCTATCGACGGCATCAAGTCTGGTCTGTACCAGTGCTTGAAAGTCGGCCTTGCCCGCTAACGCCTGGCTAAAATACCAACTTGTGCGACGCAGCGCCAGCATGGCGAGCGTCAGCTGGCTGGCGTCACTGTCGTGGTCCAATATATCGTCGAACAAGCTGTAACTCGCCCAACCATTGAGGCTAGCCTGGTTTAGCTTGGCCAGTATGCTGGGCCTGACCGGTCGGTCGCAGGCGGCAGCGGTGATGGTAGCGATGGCGCTGATCTGACCAGCGCTATCTTTGGCAATCAAGTGCTGCAAATATTGTCGGTGGCTGTCCGCCAAGTCGTCAGTTTTGTCTAAAATATCAGCTGGGCCAGCGCTGCTGATTTGATCGTCGGTACTGGCGGCAGCCGGTCGGGCAGCGGTTCGGATGGCAGCCAGGGCCTCCAGTGCGAAGGCCGTCGTCAGAGCCGGCGAACCGGCGTAATAGGGCTGCTTATCAATCGGCGGTTCGTAGTATAGACTGGCCGCCGGCCAGCTGCCATCGGCTTGCTGCAGGGCCAGTAACTGCCGTCGTAAGCGGAGCGGCGGTTTTAAGCCGACGTGAGAGCTAGCGGTCAGCAGCAGGCTGAGGTGCAGCGCATTGTTGGGGCTGAGTTTCCGAACATGGCGGCCTAATAACTTCTGTAAATCCGGCTGAGCACTAGCGCGGTAGCCACGGCTGATAAAATATAGTACCGGCAGCGGACCGTCGTAGTAACGCGAAGTAAGATTGCCGCTACGCAGGGCTGCGGTTATAAAACGGCTTAAACCGGGTGCCTCGACCTGGTGTTGCTGCAATAGGTAGCCGATGTTGGCGTTGACGGCAAGATCGATGTCACGCCAGCTGGCCGCCGCCGTCTCGGCGACTAACCAGGTGCGGTACGGCCCGCCGACAGCCGTTTCCTGGCTGACTAGCAGCCGCCCCAGCGCTCCTAGAGCCTGGCCACCGACGCTGTGGCTGTCGATGGCGGTCAAGGCGCTTAAGGCCACGACGGTGTCGTCCAGATCGTCGGGGTAAGGGCGCTGCTGTTGGTCGACACTGCCGCGGATCCAATAATTCCAGGACCAGTCCGCGCTTCGTTGGCCGGCAATGAACCGGGCAGCCGAAGTGCCTATCGATTCACTACCCGGCAGACCAGCCAGACAGTTAGCGATCAGGCTGGTCTGGAACGGCGTGTGGTGGCTCTGCGTTAGCGAAAAATCGGTCTGGCTGGGGCTGGCCTGACCTAAGAAACTGCCATCTGCCGTTTGGGCGCTGGCTAAGAATCGCAGACCGGCGGCTTGGGCCGCTGCCAGGCTGGTGGTCTTAGTGTTTGGCACGGCGTTGCAACTTCAGGGTGACTTGAAAATTGGTACCGTCAGCCTTGGAACTGGTTACGGCGATGCTACCTCCAAAATCCTGTTCGACAAACTGCTGGACCATCGCCAGACCGATACCTAAACTACGACCATTGCTATGCTTGGTGGTGTAGAACGGCTCAAAGATCCTACGCTGCATGTCGGTCGATAAGCCGATGCCGTCGTCATGGACGTTAAGCACCAACGTATCAGCAGCCCTCATAATGGTGAGCCCGATGGTCTTATGGTTAGCGTTAGTTCCGGTGTAGGCATCAATGGCGTTGGCCAGCAGATTGGCGACCAACTGGCTGAACTTTACCGGGTCACCAAAGATCCGGTAGGGCGCCGTCGGTCGGTAGTCGATCTTGACCTGCTGGTGGGCCGCTCGCGGTTCCATCAACCGTAATAGCTGTCTGACTTCGGTATTGACGCTGAAGTCCGTTGCTTCGTTAGAGCCCCGAAGTTGTTGGCGGGCGGCCTGAACGTAGCGTTCCAGATGCTTCAGATTGGCCCGCGCTTGTCTGACGAGCGCCGACTGCGCCGGGTCCATCAGTTCCAGATCGAGACTGACGGCCGTCAGCGGGTTGGCAATCTCGTGGAGTAGGTTGGCACTCAGGCGGCCGAATGTCGCGAACCGCTGCAACTCCATCAGGCGGACCAGCTGCGTCTCTTCCAGCTCCCTGGTCCGAGCGGTAACCTTGACCTCCAGACTATCGCGCTCGGCAGCTAAGGCTTTTTCGCTGGCCCGGGCCCGTTGCAGTGAGCGGTCGATCTCACGATTCGATAACCACGACACGACACCGATTATCAGTAGCACCAAGACGTAACCGATGGCGTCACCGACATGAAACTCGTCGCTTAGCCAGCGGGTGTCGGTGTCGACAATTCCTCGTTGCTGTAAATAACTAGCTACCAGCAAGAACCCGGCTGTGCCAACCGCAAACCACAAGCCACTGCGTGCGCCCAAGAGGACGCCAGCGATAACGACTATCATGGCCGCCAGCAGCAGCCCGGTCGGTAGCATAAAACCCCACTGCATGATCAACTGGACGGCGATAACTGCCAGCAGGATCATAAATAAAATGATGGCCACCCGAGCCCGGCCGAAGCGCGACAGTAGCAATAAGCCCCCTAAGCCAAGGGTAAACACCCAAGTAGTGATAAAGGTACCGCCGAAGTGGTCGATTGATTGCGAGAAGACGTTGACAGTCACGACTGCCGCAGCACATAGAGCCGCGGCTAACAGGGCCGTTACGATGATATTGAAGATAAATTCTTGGCGCCGAGCATCGGGTTGCTGGCTACGGGGACTGAGGAGGTTGCGGAAAAGATACTGGGAAATGGTCATATAAGTCCTTTATGAGGGAGTGGCTGGCCGGCCACTCCCGTTATTATTGTTGCTTAGGCACTGGCCCAAGGCGCAAATTCTTCGGCTGCGCTGGCTGCCACCATCGGTAACGAACTGCTCGTTCGGACCGACGGATCAGTCAGCACTGCCTGTAATAGGTCGCTCATTGTTCACCCCCTTATTAGTTTTAGTATTTGCTACACCTCGCGGCGCCTCAAGTTTGTAGCCTAAGCCATGGACCGTTTTAATGAGAGGTCGCGCAAAGGGTCGGTCAACCTTATCGCGGAGGTATTTGATGTGGACATCGATAGTGTTGGTCCAAGGGTCTTGGTAAGCCTGCCAGGCATAATGCATCAAGGCTTGCCGTGTCACCACCGTGCCGGCGTTCTGCATCAGGCACTCCAGCATGGCGAATTCTTTGCGGCGCAGGGCGATCAGCATCCCGGCGCGGCGGACCTGGTGGGTCTGACTGTCGAGAATGATGTCATCGACACATAAGAACTGTGGCAACGGCTGGTCGTTACCGACTTGGCGCCCGAGTACCCGTAGGCGGGCCTTCAGTTCACCCAGACTGAACGGTTTCGTTAAATAATCATTGGCACCGGCGTCGAGTAAGTTAATCTTGTGAAGGATGGCCGTATCGCCGCTCAGCACCAGGATCGGTGCCGTCAGGCCTTCGCTACGGAGCTGCTGGCAGACTTCCAGCCCGGGCATATCGGGCAAGCCAAGGTCAAGCACGATCAGTTGATATTTACCGCTGCGGGCGCGGTCGAGGCCGGTGGCGCCGTCGGCTGCGATGTCGAGGGCGTAACTGCCGGCCAGGGCCTGCTTGAGCGCGCTGCTGATACCGTGATCGTCGTCGATTAGAAGTACATTCATTAGTTGTTTCCCTTGGCGCTCATTATTACAGACAAACATTAAATAATTATTAACTTTTCGAAAAATCTTTTTATGGCCGATTGGCAGACTAGCCGGTAGGGCTTTATACTATAAGACAGCAAGCAATTAGTAGGAGGCGCCATGAATGATGATATGAAACAAAAGCCAGAATCTTATTGGAAAGAAAAACTGACCGCCGAGCAGTACCGGGTAGCTCGACAGAAGGGTACCGAGCCGGCTTTCAGCGGTCAGTATGTCGATAATCACCAGGACGGTACCTATCGCTGTGTGGCCTGTGACCAAGCCTTGTTTTCCAGCGGCACCAAGTTTGAGTCAGGCTCTGGTTGGCCCAGTTTTACCGACCCGGTCAACGCCGAGCACGTCGAGCTCCACAACGACGACAGTTTCGGTATGCGCCGCACCGAAGTCACCTGTAAAAATTGCGGCTCGCACCTCGGTCACCTGTTTCCTGATGGTCCAGCCGACAAGGGTGGTAATCGGTACTGTATAAATTCGGCCGCGCTCGACTTCAAGGCTAGTACCGACTAGACGGCTGGTGTACTATATTCGTAGATAATCTTGAAAGATAATTCATTATGGTGGCTCCATTTATTCGCAGCCGAAACTGGCCGTACGGGCGTCATTTATACGGCTTACTAGCCGTATCGGCAATCCTGTTAACCGGACTGACCTTCCGGGTCGCCATGATCGGGAATGAACCGAGCCATGGTACCGTCGCCCTGTTTCTGATAAAAATGACCGTCGTCCTGCCCGAGCTTGTCATCTGGCTACTAGCGGCGCGTAGCGCCAAACGCTTTAAACGCTACGCCATGACCATCAAGGATGGAGCCGATGGTCATGATATGAATTTCGTTGCCAACGGCCTACTGTGGCTAACGGGCTACGTCGTCGTACTCTGCTTACTGAGCCCCATCCAGACTTTGCTGCTATACGGCGGGCATAACATCTACGCCTGGACAGCGCTGACCAACCACCTACCGATAATCCCGGCATTGATAGCGGCGGTCTATGTCTTTGTGGGCTCCCGAGGCTTAGCCGGTCTGACGCGAGCTGATTTCTGGACGCGGCGCAATACCATAATCTTGTTGGTACCTTTCGTAATCTTTATGCTGGCGTTCGTGGCGGATTTCTACCTGGAAGCCCCGCGGTTACAAGATGTCAACGGTAATTTACGTTTCGCGCTACCAGTCCAAGCGCTGTTATTCACCTACGTATTACCGCACATTACGATTTGGCTGCTTGGCCTATTTTCGGGTTTTAATCTGTGGTGGTACGCTCGTCACGTCGAAGGCGCAATCTATAAAGGCTTATTTGCCCAGGCCCAGCGCGGGATAGTAGTCGTCTTTATCAGTATCTTCTTGGCACAGCTGCTGATCTGCTCGCCGTACGCCGCCGATAATTTCCAACTTGGCATTACCTTGGTCTACGTCGTCTTATTGCTGACGGTCGTTGGCTACAGTCTGATCTTCAAAGGCGCCCAGCAATTACAGAACCTGGAAGATGTAGTTTGAAAGCTGCACAAAAAACAGCACCGCTAATGACTAGCCTAGGGCTGCAATTAATAGTCGTGGCGCTGCTAGCGGTGGCCGGCGTGACGCAGTACCAGGTCCAGGCCCGGCAACGGGCGGTCGGTGGCGCCGTCGGGCTGCAACGGCTGGACCTGCTCTTTCTGAGCCAGCCAGCTCCCGGTCTACCCAGCTAGGCGTTACCAGTGGCTCGAAAGCGGTCGTCGTCTTTTGTCAGAATTGCCGGTTGCCGGTGGTGGTCGGGGCTCAGGTCATTGGCTCCGCGGACGCTGTTTTGGCCGACAGTTTCGCCCTGGTTACGACCAGTGGCCGACTCGGTCCCGGTTACGTCATTATCGATAGCCAAGGCAGCCTTCGCTACCGTAGTTTTGACGCCGATCCGGCTAGTCATAACGCTGAAATCGGCCGGCTGGTGAAGGGGGTAGAATGAAGCGGTTTGCCAGTTTTAGCCGTCGTCACCTGTTGACTGCCAGCCTGATCGTAATCGTGGAAGTCCTTTTCTACCGGCAATACGCCCAGCTTGGAGCTGAGTTTCATTTCTGGTTGCATAGTCTGTTCGGGGCTGCTCTGGGTATCGTGGTCCTGGTCACCTGGCAGCTGATGCGGCCAAGGCGGCCGGTAAGATTATCGGCCTGGGAAGCCGGGGCCATCGGCCATCTCTATAGCGCCGTGCCGGATATCCTATTTATCGCCGTCGGTCTGTTGCACATGTACTGGATGGACATTTTTGCGCTCCACATCAGCTTGCACTTCGTGCGGCAACCAATAATGACAATGCTGGCACTGTTCTTGCTAGCTTTGCTGGCTTATGGTCTACTGCAGTCGGGCAGGCGCCAGCTTAGTGTCAGCGTCGTCGGCGTCTGGCTGCTGGTGCTCAGTCTGTCGCTGCTGTTGCGCTATCCAGTGCCGCGAAATTTACGGCAGCTACAACAGCATAATCATCAGTATGCCTGGCTGTGCCCGATGTGGGATCTGACAAACCGGACGCCCCAAAAGATGGCTACCAAATTTAATTAAATATGCGGTCCCGGTAGTCTCCCTAGACGTTCTTACGACCACTAATGAAGTGAAAGACAAAGACGACCACGGCGATCACTAAGACCAAGTGGATTAAAGCTCCGCCGATGTGCACCAGCAGGCCGAGGGCCCATAAAACGGCTAGTATGATAGCGATAGTCAGTAGCATAGAGGTCTCCTTATTGTTATGTCTCAACAATACTGTTGCGGCAGTGTCTTAGATGTACGAATTTTTACACGTCGCCATAGCTTATACTCAGGTTATGCCAACAGGAGAATAACACCAAGTCGCCGATTAGCGGCCAGCTTCAGAGGAGTTTGTTAGCAAGCTTGAACACTTCGGGTTAGATTGCAGTCTGACTGAACACCGGCTAGCTACTCGTACCAGACACAGCCGGCCACACCGCTGTGACCGTCGTGGCTTTGGTCGGCGTCGATAGTCAGGGCGTCACCGGGTTGCAGCGTTACGGTTCGCGGACCGACCTGGATTACTATCGAACCCTCGGCGCACCACAGTTGGCGCTGCTGGCTCATCTGGGTCGCAGCTAGCGGGCTATCGGCGGCTAATTCGTAACGCTGCAGGTCATGGCCGCGACTGTCTAGGAATAGTTCCAGTTCTTCCTCGGCGGCCTCGTAATCTTTGGACCAGCGGAATTTTTTAAATGACATGGCTGTAGTATGGCATAGTCTGGCGCTTAAGCGCCGCTTAAATGATGTTGCCGCACCCACTCATACAGCACGATGCCAGCGGCCACACCGACGTTGACCGACCTAGTCGAGCCAAATTGTTCGATTGCGATAATGTCGCTACAGATGGCCTGCATCGCCGGCGACAACCCCGGCCCCTCCTGGCCGAAGACATAGATCGCCTGAGCCGGCAGGCTCGCCGTGCCCAGGTTACTGGCGCCAGGAATATTATCGATACCGATAATAGGTAGCTGCTGCTGCTTGGTCCATGTCACGAATTCCTCGATCGTCGGGTGCTGATAAACCTGTAAATATTTGTCGGTGGCCATGGCGCCGCGCCGATTCCAGTGACGCTTGCCGACGATATGGACGCCGCCCACGTTGAAGGCGTTGGCCGAGCGGACGATAGTGCCGATATTATAATCATGCTGATAATTCTCGATGGCGACGTGCAGTGGAAAAGCCGTTGCCGCCAGGCGCTGACTGATAACGTCGACTGCCAAACCTTTAAAATCGTCGATCAAATTACGCGGATCATCATGAGCTGTCATGGCTATAGCGTAGCAGATTGCAAAACGTCGTGGTAAATAAGCAGCCGCTGAGCTAAACTTACACTAATGAACCCTATCATCACCCAGAAAGTCGTCATCGTCGAAGACAATAGCAGCTTGTCGGACATTTACAAAACCCGCTTAGAAATCATCGGTTACCAGTGCTACGCCGCCTACGACGGCCGAACAGCCCTGGACCTGATCGAGCGTGAACGGCCAGATCTAGTCTTGCTGGACCTGATGGTGCCAATAATCGCCGGCGACCAGATCTTAGCCACCATGCGCGCCCACGATTGGGGTAAAGACACCAAGGTGTTAGTTATTTCAAACTTGAACGAAGCCGACGCGCCGGCCGGCATCCGTCAACAGGGTATCGAGGGTTACGTCGTCAAAGCTAACTTATCGAACGACCAACTCGACCAATTAGTCGACAATATCCTGAAGCCGAATAACCAGACCGAATCAGTGGAACTTGAAAGTCCGGCCGTCGTCATGGAACATAGCGACGTCACGGAAGCCCCGTCGGCTAACGGTAGCGTTTAACGGCGTTGTAAGTGCGGATAGCTACTACCGAGGCCAGCGTCAGACCGCCGATGTCAGCGATCTCGCCGATGACCGGCAACACGTTACTGGCAACGATCTCCGGCGAACCGACCAGAATAGCGATTGGTGCGATCTTTAGCAGCAGACTTTGGTGGCGATCACACAAGAAGGCTTTGTAAGCACGTGGCCAGCTGCGGTTGCTGACAATCGGGCTAGTGGTGACAGTTGTTTTCATGTTTCCAGTGTAAACCATGATGTGACTACCAAGTGGGAACTTTCTTACAGCTATGAATTGTTAGAGTTCTTTAAAGAAGACCGACTCGTAGATGTCCATGAAGGCGTCGCTGTCGTAATAATCGGTGCCGTAGCTGGTCTTCAAGATCTTGTTGGTGCGGGCGCTGACCAAGAACGAAGCCGGGACCATGAAGAGGTTGCCATCGATACGCGGTTGTTTATAGCCATGCTTTTTCACGGAATGCAGCCAGAAAGGCACGCGGCGCAGACTTTTGACGGCGGCCGTGTACGATGTCTTGACCTCGTACAGGTCATAGTACTTATTATCAGGGTCGGCAATGATCGGAAACGGTGGTTTCCGGGCGTGGCGGGCGTAAATGTTATCGATAACTTCTTGAGCCGGCGACTGGATAAAAGTGATTACTTCGCAACCGTTTTCCTGCAGCACCGGATACTCCAGCGTCAAGCGGTGGATTGCCAGATTACACCAGGGGCAGCCCGAGTAGCGCAAAAAAACCAATAGGATATAACGAGCTTCCGGACGGGCCGAGGATACCTGCTTGCCTAGAACGTCGCGGACGCTAAACTGCGGAGCTGGCTGGCCGGCTGATAACTTTTTAGACTCAACATCAAACATATAACCAGCGTACTCTATAGTAACGTGTTCGCCAATCATCGGTCACTATTTTAGAGTCGTTAGCCTAGTCGCGAGTTATAGGATATAATTAGGATAAGTAGAGAACTAATAAACAGCAATATGACTTTCATTAAAAAAATAACTAACAACCTGCCATTACTCTTAGTCATGGCTATCGCTGCCTTGGTCGGAACCTATGTATTAGTCTCAAGTCACGCTCTGACACCATACAGCAACCCGTACAGCTGCTCGACGCATCCTCTGATCCAGTATGGCTCTACCGGAACCTGCGTCAAGTATGCGCAATACACCCTTCATGTCACCGCTGACGTCAGCGGCACATTCGGCGGGGCCACCAAACTAGCGGTCCAACATTTTCAGTTCGATAACAGGGTCGCTTATTCGGGGTGTGGAACCTACTACAGCAGTTGTGATGGCATTGTTGGTACGTATACCTGGGCCAAGATAGACAGCTCCAACGCCGCACAGACCCAAGCCGCCTTACCAACTAACAACTATGCCCCGGTAGGATCGGTGACATATGTCAGGTGTAGCGCCCAACTGACGGGCAGTGAGTACGACAGTGACCGTCCGACCGACGGTGCCAGGGTGTCTATAATTGCTGGCGGCACCACTTACATCGTGAGCTCGACAACCAGGACCTGGAGCTGGACGATACCTACGGTCATCAAGAATAATGGAACCTACCTGATTTATGTCAGTGGTCGCAACGTTAATAGTGCCGCTACTTTCACTGGCACTAACACCGTTCTCAGTGGTTCGCCGGTTTCTTATAACTATGGTGTTTGTGTGCCAGCTCCAACACCGACACCGACGTCGCCCGCCGCTCCTGCTACACCGACGTCGCCCGCCGCTCCTGCTACACCGACGTCGCCCGCCGCTCCTGCTACACCGACGTCGGCCGCTGATAGTGTCGCCGTCGTCGGAAGCCTGGCTGGTTCAGTTGATACCGGCCAGACCAACATCAGCGATGATGTTCCACAGGGTGGTGCTGCGACCACCGAAACCGTCGTTCTCGATACCGGTACCCTTGACGCTGCTGTCGGTAACAACAGCGTGGCCACGTCTGACCAGCCAGCTGCAGCTGCTACCGAAACCAGCAGTGCGGCCAATGATATCGTAGATAGTAAGACTCCGCCCGGAGCTACTATTACTAGCGGACCTGCCAAAAAAGCCTCTACCAGCTTAGTTAAGACGGTCTTAACTGGATTCTTTGGCTCGCTGTTGCTACTGCTGCTTCTAGGAGGCGGGTTCTTCTTGATCATGAGTCGCC
Source organism: Saccharimonadales bacterium (SeqCode) (assembly GCA_038231175.1). Taxonomy (GTDB): domain Bacteria; phylum Patescibacteriota; class Saccharimonadia; order Saccharimonadales; family UBA4665; genus UBA4729. The sequence continues at coordinate 30,417 of JBBRLU010000003.1, forward strand.
GATCTTCGTCAAGTTATGATGCCGACAGTTATGCGCTAAGCGACTACAACTATGCCCCCGCTGTCCAGCCGCTGGTTAGCCCGACTGCTTACGTGCCGGCGGTGACGGTTGCTCCTACGACGACTGTCGCCCCTGCTGCGCTGACTAGCTCGCCACCACCGCCACCGGCTTTCAGTCCGCCGGCCAGCAACAGTGCCATTACCCAGAAAATCAATGAAGCTTTTTACCCGAACCAACCGACCCGGCCACAGCCGTTACCGGCAACGCCGGCAGCCGACGAGATACCAGACATGTATGAGATCGCTAATCAGCACCCCGAAAGTTTTGGCAACGCCCGATATGTGCAGCCGACCCCGACTAAGCCGCCCGAACCACAGGTCTGATCACGGCTGCCTACTTTGGCCTATGCAGTCTTGTTAGCTTGCTTCCAGAACGATGAGAATGACCGATAAAACTTAGGTTCCACATTTGGGTACAGTAATTCCGGTGGGTCGACGGTAGCGGGCCAGTCTTGGATACCGGGGTAGTCTTTGCGGAACATAGCTTGGGCTTTGAGCGCGCCGATAGCTTCGTGGTCGAGATAGATCGTTTTAAGGTCGGGAATAGTAGCACTAAAATGTGCAATGCTAGCCATAACGTTCTGGCTGAACGAACCAGTCGCGAATGTATCGGCCGGCATGATCAGGACGCGCTCTGAACGTTCATCGGGCCGCCATAGCGGGTCGAGCGTCCAGGGGCTATACAGCAGTAATTTCTCGGCCGCCTGCAGCTCGTCGTAAGTTATTGACGGCGCTAGCGGCTGGCTGGCGTGAGCGGGCAGGGTTGCTGTTATATCAGACAGCTGATGGGGAACGGCCATAGTAGCCAGATACTCATAAGCATAATCGAGGTAAGTGCCAGTTTGTTTGGTCCGGGTGTAGGTGTTGATATTATCCTGCTGCGGCAGATAGGCCGATCCGGTGTAACTGCCGGCCACCCATTGCCAGCTCAAGTGGTTACTGGCGTAGTCGCCGTCTATCAAGTATGAATGCATCCAGGCGGCGCCCAGCTTCCAGTCGCACTTGGCGATGTTACAGACCAGTCCGGCCAGCCACATGCGCATGTGATTGTCGATATAGCCGGTTTCATAGAGCTGTCGGATACCGGTATCGAGCGCCGTGATACCGGTCTGGGCTTCCAGTACGGCCGTTGGTAAACCCTGACGGGGCTTGTAGCTCAGCGGCCGGAAATATTCAAATATCTCGTCTTGGCGGACGCGCCAGGTCTGTTGCCAGTACTCGCGCCAGGCCAGCTCATTTAATAATTTGTAAGCTGATTGTTCCGAATTATTAACTAATATCAATTCGCGGACATGGGGTAGGCTGATAAACCCGCGGGTAATATATTCTGACAATTGAGTCGAACCGTTTATATAATTTCGCTGGGCGCTATATTGGGTGGCGTCGATACTTCTAATATATTGTTTCAAGTAAGGTAGCGAGAATCGGTCGATCATGATGTGGTCAGGCTGCCTGACCGTTTGCGGCAGCCTTTGGAACAATAGATAACTGATGCCCAGATGCCGCGCGACGACCACTTCTTACGGTTATTAAAATCACGTTTACAGACCGGGCAGTTCTTGGTGTTGCTGTCCGGAAATAAAGCGGCGTCGTTATGATAGCGGACGTTCTTATGACGAGCCGTCTTAGCCTGGACCTTACGGCTGGTTTTTTGTGCTGAACTTCCCATAGCTACTATTATAGATCAATATGAGCCCGGGCGAACTCTAAGCTGCCGTTGACTTTTTTGCCCCTGTTAAAAATATCGGAAGGGTCAAATATGTTCTTCACTTCCTGGAATAGGGCGACCATCTCGGTACCGTATTGTTGGGCCAGGAAAGGGGTGCGGATGATACCGTCATTATGATCAACGCTGATCGAGCCGCGGAAGGCCAGCACCAGATCGTTGACCCGACTTTCCAGCTCGATGATATCGTCCAGACTGTCCTCGGTCCGGTTGACGAGTGGTATTAAACGAATACTGCCTTGGCCGATGTGGCCGGCGTAGGTGTAGGTCATATCATAATCTGCCAGCAGGGCTTCCAAGGCCGACACGAACTCGCCGTAATGTTCCAGCGGCACGATGGTATCTTCAATGAACGGCATGGCTTTCTTAGTATCGGAATTCATGTCTTTGAGCATTTTGTAGCTGTAGCGCCGAATCGCTTGGTAACTACTTTTTACGTCTTCCGAGTCGACCCAATAGACGGCGTTTTGCAGGCTTTGTTCGATGACGTTCTTAGCTTGGCCGGCCAAGATCTCGGCCTGTTCTTTGGTGTCACCTTCGAATATTCCGTAAACTAACATGTGCTTGCCATTGGCGAAGTGAGCGTTCTCGGCGTCTGCCGGGTACTGTTCTTTGGCAAGTTCGTAGGTATGGTGATCAAAGGTTTCGCAAATGCTGGCACCGTGGTGGACGATAGTCCGGACGACGTCGGTCAGCTGGGAGATGCTATCGATGGCGCAGACGATCATCTGTTGGTAGGGTGATTTATCGACCAGCTTGAGCGTCGCCTCGGTCACGATGCCGAGCGTGGCCTGGGAGCCGATCAATAAGCGCCCCAGATTAAAGGTCTGCTCGTGTTGATCCCATAATTCCCAGAGGGCGTATCCGGCGGCGTTCTTAGCGACCCGCGGGTGATGGGTCTTGATGAGCTGCCGGTTATCAGTTAGCAGAGTGGTCACTCTACGGTAGATGTCACCTTCGTAGGTCATCAGTTCTAACTTCTTCTTGAGTTGTTGGCGGCTGAGTGGTTTGAATTCGTATTCCTTGCCATCCGACAATATGGCCTTCAGGCTCAAGACGTTGCTGCTCGTCGGGCCGTATAGTAACGATAATTCACCGGATGCGTTATTGCCGATCATACCGCCGATACCGCAGACGTCTTTCGACGACGTGTAGGGTGCAAAAATCAGGCCGTGGGCACTGGCGGCCTTCTCGACTTCACGGTGCATGACACCGGCCTGGACGACCACCGTTTTGTGAAAACTATCGACGGTGCTGATGCGATTAAAGTGGGCCGACAGATCCAGGATGTAGCCCTCGGTCAGTGAGCCGCCAGACATGCAGGTACCGCCGTTACGGGCAGCCAGCGTAGCGGTACCACCGTGCTTATTGGTGGTCGTAGCGTGCTGAATGATGGTTGCGATGTCGGCAGCGTCGGCGGGCAAAATGACGGCTAAGGGATGGACCTTAAAGATACTGGCGTCTTTGGAATAGGCCTCGCGGGCGGCGGCGGAGCTATGGATTTCACCCTTGAGTAAGTTATCAAACATCGTAGGCTCTATTGTATTTCAAGCTTAAGCTTTATACTAGACCAACGATGACCAAACACAGACACATAGTAGTCGGCGGCGGCTTTAGCGGCCTACGGATCGCTCGGCAGTTAGCTGATCGTGACGATGTCATAGTCACTGTCGTTAATCCGCAATCAAATTTTGAATACCACGGCTCACTCTACCGCAGCGCCAATGGCACCTCACCGTTGGAAACAGTTATTCCGTACCGCGAGATATTTAGCGCTAGCAATATCGAATATATTCAGGACTTTATGATCGATATCGACCCGGCTGCCAAGCACGTCAAACTGTTGAGCGGCCGTGAACTCGGATACGATAGCCTAACGCTGGCACTCGGCTATGAACCAGAGTACTTCGGTATACCTGGCATGCGCGAATTTTCTAAGACGTTATATTCGTTAGCTGACGCCTTGGAGCTGCGCAAGGCGCTGAAAGAATTGGCTGAAAAGAGCTTTCACAAATCAAAACCGGCTAGGGTAATTATTGCCGGTGGCGGCCCGACCGGCGTCGAGGTGGCGACGGCCATCCCCTACTTCTTCGAACTACTAACCGGCGATCGGCGCGTCGAGGTAATTCTGGTCGAGGCCCAGTCACGCATTCTGGGTGGTCTGTCGGAAGAATTCTCCCAGGCCACGGCGCAAGCCATAGCCGACAGCGTTGAGATCCGTTGTAACCAGAAAGTAATCCGAGCCACTAAGGAACTACTGCATATCGCCGATGTACCATCAATGCCTTTCGACCTGCTTATCTGGACGGCCGGCAGCAGTGCCAACAGCTATTTCCGGCAGCGGTCCGAGTTATTCGAAGTCGACCGTAAGGGTAGGGTAATCGTCGATCAGTACCTGCAGCCCAAAGACGATTCAGTCTACGTAGTCGGTGATTCGGCGGCCGTAAAATACAGCGGCGCGGCGCACGCCGCTATCGAGATGGGCGGCTACGTCGCCGGCCAGATCATCGCCAAACTACAAGGCCACGACCAGGCTACTTTTAAGCCGACCCAGCCCGATTACGCCGTCCCCACCGATCACCAAGCGGCGGTCGCCATGCAAGGCGACAAGCTGGTCACCGGCAGCGAGGGCTGGCAGCTCCGCAGAAAATTGGACCTCGAGGCCTTACTCCAGATCGTGCCGGCAACAGTAGCCCGGTCACACTGGGAAAAAGGCGACAGCCTGGCCCGTATCTTCGTACCACGGCCGTCTGCTTGTTCTGGACGCTGGTCCCGTAGTTAGAGGTATTATGAGCCCGGTAAAATCTTTCAAAAACGCGTTTTTGGGCCGACTGAGGGATACCGATACCGTTATCCTCGACACTGAGCCTATGCCCCGCTTCGCCGCTTCCAGTCCGGCTTTACCTAGCCTTGAGAGGGCTTTAGAACGCCAGCTACCAGCTTATCGATCTGATCGTCTGTCAGGTTGGCCTTGACGGCGTAACCCTCTATGCCGTTAGCTCTGATTCCGGCCGGGGCATCGGCTTCATTCAGGTTAGAGATAATCAGTACCTTAATGTCCTTACCCCACTCAGTCTGGCGCATCAGGGCCAGTAGCTGATCGCCGGAAACCTTGGGTATCATGATGTCGAGCATGACCAAGCCGGGGCGTTCTTTTTCGATGAGCGCTAGCGCCTCTATGCCGTCATAGGCGACAAAGCAGATATAGCCGAGCAGTTCTAAGCGGATTTTATAAATGTCGGCCAGTGCTACATTGTCTTCGACAATAACGATTTTGGCCCAAGAGCTAATATCATCCATAGCAGGAGTGTACACCGGCTCAGGCTTTATGGCCATACCATCCGCTAAACTAGCTGTCGTTGGGGCCTATTCGCCAAGGCAGGCTTTTGCGGCAAAACTACAGATTTAGTGGCTGTTGCGGAAAGCCGTCAGCGATGGCTCGGCAGATGGCGATCTGTAACTGTGGCGTCCGAAACGGTAAATGAGAAAAATTCGTTAATTTTACCCACATCGGCTGATGGGTGTCGAAATCGAGCTTATTGAGCAGCGCTTCTTCGCTAAATTCCTGGATAGAGATTGACTGATGCGGTTCGACGTCACAGATATATATCAACTGCCGGTTGTAAGGAGCCGGGTGCTCCTCGATGTAGACCAGGCGCGAGCTGGAGATGACTAAGCCCGTCTCTTCCCGAACCTCTCGTGCCAGCCCTTGCTCCTCAGTTTCACTGGCTTTGACGACACCGCCGACCAGCGTGTAGTAATCACTAGTTTGTTTGTTACGACGCATGACTAATATCTGATCGTCGTTGATAATAATCGCTCTGGCAGCCGTATTCATGTCGTTAGTTTACACCGTTCGTTGCTATAAGCGCCATAGGCCTCACTACAGCCGCGCGCGATGACTGACTTCGTCTTAACGCAATCCTATAACTGAAGCTGAACCTGCAGCGGTCTGTCCAGAGTAAGTTTATTTACTCTTGTTTATTTTTTAGGCTGCTAAGGTTACTCATTAGGAGGTAATTACAGCCATGACAGATCGTCCACTTGCCGGCAAGAACGTACTGATAACCGGCGCCGCTTCGGGTATCGGCGAAGCCATCGCCCGGAAGTTCAGCGAGGCCGGAGCTAACGTCGCCCTTAATTATATCGGTGATACGGACGAGGCGGCCGCTGTTCAGAAGACACTGGAAAAGTGCTGCCAGCAGATTACCGCGGCCGGTTGCAAGAGCCTGCTCATTAAAGCCGACATCTCAAAACTGAGCCAGGTCAAACGGATGTTTAAAAAAGTTTTGGACTCGTGGGGTAGTTTGGACGTCTTAATAAATAACGCCGGTATCCAGATCCAGGCGCCCAGCGAGGACATGACGGCCACCGATTTCGCCAAGGTGTTAGCGGTCGATCTCGTTGGTCCCTATTATTGTGCCCAGTCGGCCATCGAGCATTTTCTGTCCCGGGCTGGAGAGGGAATTATCATCAATAACAGCAGCGTCCATCAGCTCATCCCGAAACCGGAGTTCATCGGCTACTCGGTAGCTAAAGGTGGGATGAGTAACCTGACGAAAACCCTAGCCTTGGAGTATGCCGACCGCAACATCAGAGTCAACGCCGTAGCTCCCGGGGCGATACTGACGCCGATCAACCCTTGGAAAGACGACCCGAAAAAGAAGGCCAATGTCGTTTCCCATATCCCTATGAAACGAGCCGGCGAGCCCGATGAAGTGGCGGCGGTCTTCGTGTTCTTAGCGTCCAAGGCGGCCAGCTATATTACTGGCCAGACTATTTTTGTCGATGGTGGCCTGACGCTGTACCCGTCATTTACCGAAAACTGGTCGTCCTGATGCAAGCAGCTTGCGATATCAAAGACTACTACCTGATCGGCGACCAGAATAGCGCCGCCTTAATCTCTCAGAACGGGTCGATAGATTGGCTGTGCCTGCCTTATTTTGATTCGCCCAGCGTGTTCGCCAAAATACTCGATGTCGGCGCCGGAACGTTCGAAATCGAGAGCACTGGTTTTAAAGTCCAGGCGCACTACGTAGCCGAAACCGCTATCGCCGAGTTCAGCTATACAAGCGACGACTTCAGTTTTACAGTGCGGGATTTTATGGTGCCAGCCGACAGCGGGCAGTATCTTGTCCGTAAGGTCACGACGCACCAGGGGACCGGCCAAGTGATGTTTAATTACCAGCCAAAACCCGGCTACGCTCTGCCGGCGGACCCCGTTATTTCGCACAAAGATGATGTAATCAGCCTCAAGCTTGAAACCGGCTGGTTGCGACTGCATCTGCCGGCCGGCTCGCAGGCAACTAGCCAGGGCACGGGCTACCTGATCACCATCAGCCTGGCAGCCGAGGCAAGCTATGAATTAATCTTAGAATACAGCGCCGCAGCGCGGCAGCTGCAATTACCAAAAAACCTCGAGTCTAGGACGACTGACTTTTGGGAGCGATGGGTGAGTAAAGGCAGCTTTTTTGACCTATGTCGCGAAAACTTGATCCGTTCGGCTATCACTTTAAAGTTACTGCAGTTCGCGCCGACCGGCGCCATGGTCGCGGCGCCCACGACCTCGTTACCGGAAGCGATCGGCGGCCTGCGGAACTGGGACTATCGCTATGTCTGGATCCGTGACGCCACCTTTGCCCTGTATGCGTTCTATGTTTTAGGCTACAGCGAAGAAGCCGAACAATTCTTTGATTTCATACATGCCGCTACCGATAAATGTGCCGAAAATAAACTCGATATCGGCCTGATGTACACCATCTGGGGTGAGCCGGTGCCAGCGGAAAAAACGCTGGACCATCTAGCCGGCTATCAGGCGTCCAGTCCGGTACGGGTGGGTAATATGGCCGCCGAACAGTTGCAGCTCGACGTCTACGGGTCCCTGATAGACGCTTATTACTTTGCCGCTAAAAGAGGCTTGGCCGATAAGCAGCAGACGTTGCAACGCTCCCGCCAATTAATCATGTATCTGGTTAAAAAGATCGAAGAAAGCTGGCGCCAGCCGGACTCAGGAATTTGGGAGGCGCGCAGCGACCCCCGGCAGTACATCTACAGCAAGGTCATGTGTTGGGTCGGGGTTGATCGGGCCCAGAAGCTACAGCCCAAACTGGGTCTGACTGATGATGATGTCCAAGCTTGCTCGGGCCTGGCCGATACTATCAAGGCCTGGGTCTACCAGCATGGCTTTGGTGCCGATGATAGCGTACTGCTGCAGTACCCTGGCGCTCAAACTGTCGATTCGACAAACTTCCTGTTGGTCCTACTGCAATTCCTCGATAAACATGATCCACGGACCAGAGCGATCGTCGACCAGACAAGACAACGGCTCGGTCATGATGACGTCTTCATCTACCGCTATCACGGTGACGATGGTCTAGCCGGCCCGGAAGGGGCTTTCGTACTCAGTAGTTTCTGGCTGATCTCGGCGCTGGCGATCTTAGAGGATACCAACGAAGCGCTACGCCTATTTCGGAAGCTGGAAAGCTACATGGCGCCGAGTGGCTTGTGGGCCGAAGAAATCGACCCCTTGAACGGCGACTATTTAGGCAACTACCCCCAAGCCTTTTCGCACCAAGGTTATATCATGAGCGCCTACTACTTGGATAAATATCTGCAGCGCGACCAATCATTAAAAAAGGAGGCAATATGAAGCAATATGATCTAATCGTACTCGGGACAGGTGGGGCCGGTTATACGGTCGCCATGGACTGTAAAAAAGCTGGACTTAAGGTCGCAATTATTAACGAGGGCATCTTTGGTGGCACCTGCGCCGTGCGCGGCTGTATACCGAAAAAGGTCCTGGTCGGGGCCGCGGAAGTGGCCGATTTGAACCGGCGCTTGGGCGAAGTCGGTGTTGTCACCGAGCAACCAGTCATGAACTGGACAAATCTCATCAAGTTCAAGCGGACGTTCACCGACCCGGTCCCGGCTAGTTCGGAAAAGGCCTTACGCCAGGCCGGCATCGACGTTTATAAAGGCCATCCGAAATTTACCGGTAACTTACAGCTCGACGTCGCCGGCCAACAATTGCAGGCAGAGCAAGTACATATCGCAGTCGGCGCCAAACCAGCGGTCCTGGCCATCGAAGGCGCCGAACACGTCATAAACAGTGATGACTTCTTAGAGTTGGACGAACTACCGAAACGACTGCTATTCATCGGCGGTGGTTACATATCATTCGAATTCGCCCACACTGCCGCCCGCTTCGGTGCCGCGGTGACGATCTTGCACAACACGGACCGGCCATTAGCCGCTTACGACGCTGATATAATTGATACGCTGCTGGCAGCCAGCCAGGAAATCGGCATCAAGTTGGAGGTCAACGCGGCTGTTATAGCTGTTAAAAAAGACGGCAGCCATTACTTGGTGACAACCGAAGATGGCCGCAGATTCGAAACGGACCTGGTGGTTCACGGCGCCGGCCGGCCGCCGGCCCTCGACGGTCTGGACCTCGAAAAAACGAATGTCGCCTACGACAAAAAGTTAGGTGTACTGGTTGATGACTACCTGCAGAGCACCTCAAATCCGGCAGTCAGCGCCGCCGGCGACGCCGCTTCTGTCGGTCCACCCTTGTCGCCGGTTTCCAGTAGCCAGGGCGCCATTGCCGCCGAAAATATCCTAAAACCCCGGTCGCGTAAAGTGCCCAGCTATATATCGACACCAAGCGTCGTCTACACTACGCCCTGCGTAGCGGGCGTCGGCTATACCGAAGCCGAAGCTCAGGAGCGATCGCTAGACTATGACGTAATCGTTACGGACCTGTCAGGCTGGTTCGACGCCAGGCGTTTAAACTTACGCTACGCCAAGAGCAAGATCCTTGTTGAAAAGCAGACCCACAAGATAGTCGGCGCCCACATCATAGCTAACCATGCCGAAGATCTGATAAATATCTTTTCGCTCGCCATCGAGCTGGGCCTGACTACCGAGCAGCTGAAACAGCCTTTGTTGGCCTTTC
>JBBRLU010000004.1:0-36892 GCA_038231175.1 Saccharimonadales bacterium (SeqCode)
ATGTAGAGGCGGCGCGTACTGCCGACTTTCATACCAGGTATAGCTTCCTGCCAGCCTTTGATAACGCCGCTCAAGCCGGTGGTAAATGGCCGCCCGGAGTCGAGTGAACTCTGAAACACGTTACCAGTCGCAGCGATCGCGCCAGTGTAATCGGCCGTGATGGTGTCGCCTTTCTGGACGACTTCGCCGCTACCGGCAGTCAGCTCCTCGGTTTTTAATTCTGCTATGGTAGCAACCGGAGTGAAGTTTGCTAATGGTTTGCCTTGTAACATGGTGGTGCTCGCTTTCTTGTTAGTTGCTGGTGCGCTGGCTGCAGTTGTGTCTTTGGCTGATTTGGTCGAGTTGTAGATCACGAATCCGGCATAGTAGATTGACGGCAGTAAAAATAACACGACGATTACTATCAATAAGACGCGGACTAAATTTTTTTTCACACTGTTCCCCTTATTTGCTGTCCTGCCAGTATAGCATCTGTCGCCGGCCTCAGGCGAGTCTAACTGTTAATTACCAGTTCGATCGGTTCAGCCGGCCAGCCCATGGCGACGTGTTTTACTAAAACGTCCTGGAGCTCCTTAGGTTGAAAGACCACATGCGGCAGCTCGCTCAGCGGTAACCACAGCGGTGTGTATAAATTTGCACCCTTGGCATGAATCAGCGCCTCGGCCGAGTCGGCGGCCAAGGCCGGCTCACCGCTGACATAATCACAGGTGTAGATGTATTGAATGCCGTAGACATTACCGGCGTCCTCGACGATTACCAGTTTATGATTGGTCAGCTGCAGGCCGGTTTCTTCAAGCACCTCACGGTACAGGGCCTGCTCCGGCGATTCGCCGTAGTCGATTCCGCCGCCGACCAAGGCGTAGAACTCCTGGCCGAACTTATTGCGGTGCATGACTAACAGCGACTGATCCTTAACGACGATGACACGGACGGCTTGGCGCATATGATTATCCTTTCAGCTCGTAAGCTTGTAATTTTTTCTTATTGGCATCGGTAGCAGCCGTCTGCAGGGCCAGCAGCTGGGCGTAGATACCACCACTGGCAGCCAACTTCAGGGGGCTGCCGGTTTCATCGACCTTGCCGTTGCGGATGGTTACGATCTGGTCGACCGCCTGGATGGTACTCAGGCGATGGGCGATGATGAGCGTCGTGCGACCGCGCATCAGGCGTTCCAGGGCTTCTTGGACCATGCGTTCGCTCTTACTGTCGAGGCTGCTGGTAGCTTCGTCGAGCACCAGGATCGGCGCGTCCTTCAAGAGGGCACGGGCGATGGCCAGGCGTTGTTTCTGACCACCCGATAACTTCAGGCCACGCTCGCCGATCTCGCTGTCGTAACCTTTTTCAAACTTAGCGATAAATTCATGGGCGTTGGCCGCTTTGGCAGCGGCGACGATCTGTTCTTCGGTAGCCTGAGGGTTGGCATAGGAGATATTTTCGCGGACCGTACCGCTGAACAGAGCCGGTTCCTGGAAGACGACGGCCACGTTTTGACGCAGTGAGGCCTGCGACACCTGGCTGATATCCTGACCGTCGATCGTGATGCTGCCGCTGTTAAGCGTATACAGACGCAGTAGCAGACTGGTGATAGTGGTCTTACCTTCACCGCTCTCGCCGACCAAGGCCGTCTTGGTGCCCGGCTTGAGTTCAAAGGTCACGCCTTTCAAGACTTTCTGATCATCGTAGCCGAAGACGACGTTGCTAAAAGCCACGTCGGCTTTGGTTAATTTCAGCTCCTTGACGTTCGGCAGGTCGTCTATCGACGGCTTGACTTCCATGATTTCAAAATAGTCACGGCTATCGGCAACGGCCCGCTGGAAGTTATCGACCATGAAACTGATGGTGAAGATCGGAATCCGGATCTGGGCACTGAATAATATCAGCGTCACGACATTACCGGGCGACAATTGGCCGTGGACGGCCTGGACGAAGATCAACAGATAAACGGCAAAAAAGATGACGTTCAACACGGTGCGGCGATAGATATCGTTGACGTGCCAGTGCTTGGACTGCGGCTTGTTGATAGCGATCACCTTCTTGTAGTGACCATCGAAGAGGCTCAGCTCGCGCTTTTCCTGGAGGTAGGTCTTGACGACTTTGACCTGGCTGATGACTTCGGCGAAGCGGCCGTTGGCAGTATCAAGATTGGCGTTCTTGCGGGTCTGATATTTTTGCCATTTGGGGCTACTACGGACAGTCAACAGGATATAGATAGGATAGAGCGAAGCCAACAGCAGGCCGACCTGCCAGCTGTAATGAAAGGCCACCGACAACGTGAAGATGGTCGTAAAGATAAGCTGTAGAAAGTTATTGGTGACGAAGGCAAAGAAGTTAGTGATCTGAGTAATCGAGCGGTTGAGGCGGTTGATGATCTTGCCGGTCAGCTCGGTGTCATAAAATTGCTGTTGCAGACTCAGCAGGTGCTCGTAATAGCGGTGGCTCAGATAATAGCTCAGCCGGACGTTCAGCTGGTCGCCGATGTAACCGCTGACGTTAGAGAAAATATTGGAAAAGAAGTCGAGCAGAAAGATGCCGAGGGCGATGAGGATCAGGTAGTGCAGGTTAGCCTGGGTGCCATGGCGTAGCTGGTCGATGGCCCAGCCGGTTAGGAGCGGCTGCATAACTCCCATCAGCGCTAAGAGCACGGTAAAGAAGCTGATGGCCGCGTAAAATGGCCACAGCTGACTGGTAAAGCGCACGATGCGCCAGATATTCTTCATGGCCTAAGTGTAGCAAGCGGGCCGGCGGCTACCAAACGGGGTTTTACCAACTTTACAGATTACTAGCTACACGCGCTCGGCTTGGAGCTGGCTTTGCGCGGCCACGGTTAAAGCTTCAAGGATTCTCGAGACTTCGGCTTCGGTCATGGTGCGATCGTAATTAGCCAGACTGATGCGTAAGGTTATCTGCTTATAGTCGGTCCGGTCGGGTGACTGGTAGATGTCGACCGGCGTGACGGCCGTTAATGTAGCCTGCTCGGTAAGTGGCTGCAAAGTTGCCTGCGCAACGGCGACAACTTGCTCGTATAATACCGCGGCCGGCAGGCGCAGACAGATGTCCTGCTCGATCTTGGGAAACTTCGACAACGGTATGTACGATTGGCCGGTTTGATTGCTCAGTGTCAGCAGGCGGCCGCTATCGAGTTCCAGACCGGCGCTATAGGCTGGCAGTTTCAGTGCCTTTAAGACATTCGCCTTAAACTCACCGATGTAGCCGATAGCGACGTCACCGGCAAAGACAGCCGCCACCCGGCCAGCTGCATAATAGGTTGTCGCCTGATCGGCCGGCTGGTCATCGGTCAGCGCCACTAGACGCACGACGTTGGTCAGCTGTAGCTGCTTGAGAATCGCTTCCAGATAAACCCGCGCCTGGTAGAAGCCAGCGCCGTCGTAGTGCTTGGCGGCTTTGGTGTCGGCCACGAAGACTACGGCCAGGTGCTCGGCTTCGACGGGCAGGCCCTCGTCGGTCAGGTGGTCCTTGGCTGTTTCGGGGCTGGCGCCAAGCTGATGCGTCTTACCAAACTCAAACAAGGCAAATTGGCTGTAGCCGGCCCGGATGTTGGCGTAGACCTTTTCCAGTAAGCTGGGCACCAGGCTCAGGCGATAGTACTGCAGGTCAGGACTCAGGGCGTTTTTGAGGCGGTAGGCTTGTTCGCTATCCTGGCCGACTTTGGCTAGCAGGTCACCATGTACGAAGCTGTAAGTCAGCACCTCGTTGGCGCCGGCTCGCTGTAGGCTGCTACGCAGCTGTTGCTTGAGTTCTAGATGTTGATTCTTTACAGCCGGGAGCAGTGTCCTGGCCGGTAGTTGCAGCGGCAGATTATCGAAACCGTATAAGCGTCCGACCTCTTCGACGATGTCTTCTTTAAGGCCGATATCGGTCCGCCAGAAGGGCGCTTTGAGGCTCAGCCTATCTGGCGATTCGGTGTCCGGTTTGGCCTCGACGCTAAAGCCGACATTGGTCAGCAGCCGGCTGACCTGATCAACCTCGAAGGTCATGCCCAGGCGGTCGGAAATGAAGCTGACCGCGATATCGACGGTGGCGGCCGGTGGTTGCAAGGTTGCTTCGTCAAAGACGTCACTGGCAAACTGGGCACCGGCCGTGTCGCACAGATGGTGCGCTGCCGCCAGTAATACACGGTCGTTCTGGTATGGGCTTTGGCCCTTGTTAAAACGGGTCACGGCTTCGCTGAAGAGTCCATGGACCATACTGCTGCGGCGGATCGAATACATGTCAAAGGTCGCCGATTCCAAGATGATGTTCTTGGTGTCCCCATCGACTTCGGTACTGGCGCCGCCCATGACCCCGGCCAGTCCGATCGTCTGCGAATTAGTAGCTATGACGATAGCGCCCTGGCGCGGTTTGATGACCTTGCCGCTCAGCAAGTTTAATGATTCATCGGCTTGGGTCTGCCGAGCAACCAGCGTGGCGATGTTTTGACCGTCGAGGGCTCTGACCTTGTCGTAGTCATAGGCGTGCAACGGCTGGCCGGTCAGATACATGAAATAGTTGGTAGCATCGACGATGTTGTTGATCGGTCGGATGCCGACACGGCTGAGGTAGGTCTGTTGTCTGACAGAGCTTGGCTGCACCGTCAGGCCACTCAGGACCAGGGCCATGAACCGCGGTACCAATTCTGGCGCCAGGTTGTGCACCGCCAGTGGTAACTGTTCACCCAGCGGTAGCAGATTCTTAGTAAAGGTCGCGTACCAGTTAGGCTCCACGAACTGATGGCCCAAGATACCGGCGATTTCGCGGGCCAGGCCGAGGATACCGAAGCAGTCGGGGCGATGGGTGAACATCTTGTTTTCAACGTCGATGATGTAGTCGTCCAGGCCGTAGGCCTCGGCGAAGCTGGTGCCTGGCTGCTGCGCATCGAGCTCCAAGATTCCGTCGTGATTATCGCCGATTGACAGCTCCTGCGGGCTAGCCAGCATGCCGTTACTGACGAAGCCGCGCAGTTTACGGGCGCCAAGCACGAAGGGATCTTTGTCGAAGCTGCTCGGCACCGTCGAACCGGGTGGTAACCAAGCGACGGTCAAACCGGCTCGGACATTGGGCGCGCCACAGACTACCTGCACCAGGCCGTCTTGGTTGCGCTCGACGTCGGTCGTAACGCCACCGTCGTCAACGAAACAGACGTTCAAGTGGTCGGAATCGGGTAGCGGCTGACAGGCCGTAATATTAACCGTCACGATCTGCCGGTACTTGGCACCAAGGTCGACAACTTCTTTCACCTCGCCCAGTTGGGCACCGATCCGGTCGACTAACTCAGCCACCGGCGGCAGTCGAAAATCAACGTATTCTTGGATCCAGCTATAGCTAATTTTCATTAGAATTGCCTCAAAAAATCTAACTTGGCGGCTTCGAAGTGGCGAACGTCTTCGATACCGTATTTCATCATGACTAAGCGGTCAAGGCCGAAACCCCAGGCAAAGCCGGTGTAGATCCGTGGGTCGATGCCGGCTTGGGTCAAGACATTAGGGTGGATGAGACCGCAGCCCAATAATTCGATCCAACCACTGAAACTGCAGACGCTACAGCCAACCTTATCGCAGAACGGACAACTGAGGGCAAACTCGAAACTAGGTTCGGTAAACGGGAAATAATATGGCTGCGTCTTAACTTCCAGGGTTTTGCCGAAATATGACTGCAGAAAGGTTTTGAGCGTAGCAATCAGGTTACCGACGGTTACAGCCTTAGCGACGTAGACGCCTTCTACTTGGTAAAAGGTATGCTCGTGCCGAGCGTCGAGGTCTTCGTTACGAAAGGCCCGACCAGGGATGACGGCGGCGATCGGCGTACCCTGCTCTAACTGCTCCTTATACTGTCTGAGCACCCGATTCTGCATCGTGCTGGTGTGGGCCGGGGCGATGAACGATCTGCCGCCCGAGTCGGTCTGTTCGGTCATGAAGGTGTCATAATCATCACGGGCCGGGTGATTCTCCGGAAAATTAAGGGCTTCGAACATATGGAAGTCGTCGTCGATCTCGCGTGATTCGACGGCCGTAAAACCCATCCGGTAAAAGATGTCGAGGATGGTCGCCAGCTCATTCATCAGCGGGTGCATGGTTCCCTGCTCGCTCGGCAGTAAGCGCGGCCGCTGCTCGGGAGCGACGTTGACGTCGAACGGCGCCGTGACGTCAATCGGCGGTAAAGCCGTCTCGGCAACTTCGCGGGTCGCAACCAGGGCGCTCAGCTCTTGGCGCAGCTGATTGACCTCAGCGCCAAACATAGCTTTCTGCTCACTCGGCAATAAGCGCAGCTGGTCGTACAAGCCTTTCAGTTCGACGGCTTTTAAAACATCAATCTTGTTCGCTAGTTCGGCGAAGCGGTTACGGAGTAGTTCAGCCGTCTGCGCTATCTGTTCGTTCTGATAATTCATGCTTGGCATAAGTATACCAGCAGTGATAGTTTTGACGATAATAAAACAACCGTTTAGGGTTAGGTGAAAGTACTGCCAGCTATTACACTTATGTTTAAGTTACCAAATCAAAATAAAGGATGATATATGCGGCAAACTCTGAGCGCTGAACTAGTTACCGAACCACGAACTAGCAGATATGCAGTTGGCGATTTGGTTGAAGTAATTATCAAAAGTACCAAGAACAAGAGCTTCTTAAGCTATCTAGGCCGAATCACCGATCGCCCCGAAGACAGAGTCGAACAGACGACCAGCTGTGTCATTAACGGCCAGGAACGTGTCATTCCACACTCCGCAACCTACACCCTCGAAACCGAAATGCAGTCGAAACACATCGCACTGCCAAAAGTCGAAGAAAATGATCCACAGTTGTATCTGACTGAGGTTATGCCGCCTACAACCTTGGTATTTTACCCCGAAGCCGCTCAGATCACGATGTACTTAGCAGCCCTCGCCGTCGTTCCGCAG
This sequence comes from Saccharimonadales bacterium (SeqCode), assembly GCA_038231175.1. GTDB lineage: Bacteria > Patescibacteriota > Saccharimonadia > Saccharimonadales > UBA4665 > UBA4729. Next base: position 6,890 of record JBBRLU010000004.1, read on the forward strand.
CCACGTTACCAGTAATAGGCTATACTGATGCTATGGCAAATTTTTCTTTTGATGTAGTCAGTGAGTATGACAAGGCCGAGATGAACAACGTCTTCGACCAGACGCAGCGCGAAATAACTGGGCGTTATGACTTTAAAGGCACGCCCGCCGAGATAGAATGGTTGGACGCCGACAAGAACGGCTTCAAGCTGACCGGCAATGGCGAATGGCAGATCGATGCCATCTTGGATATCGTCCGTAAAAAACTGGCCGCCCGCGAACAGAGCCAGAAATTCTTGGATACTTCCAAAGAGGCGGTCGAGTCCAACCTGAAGACCACCAAGGAAGTGCCGCTGAAACAGGGTCTGGACCAGGAAAAGGCTAAGAAAGTCAGCGCTCTGATCCGCGAGCATTTCCCCAAGGTCAAACCACAGATCCAGGGCGATACGGTACGCGTCATGAGCACCAGTAAAGATGATCTGCAACAGGTCATGCAACTACTCCGCAACGCCGACTTTGACTTCCCGCTCAGCTACAACAACTTCCGCTAAGCAAACTAGGCTATACTGTAAACATATGCAGGATGAGCCCGATCTTCTGACCGCTACCAGCGCCGTTCTAGCCATGAACGACCGCGGCAATTACACTCAGCCGGCGCATGGGCTGTATCCGCACCAGTGGTTGTGGGACAGCTGTTTCATTGCCATCGGGCTGCGTCATCTGGACGTCGAGCGCGCCAAGAGCGAGCTCCTGAGCCTGCTTCGGGGCCAATGGCAGAACGGCATGCTGCCGAACATTATTTTTCGTGACGATCCGCAGTACCGCACCGACCGTAATATCTGGCGTAGCTGGGTCAACCCTTACGCTCCTAATGACGCCACCACCACCGGCATTACCCAGCCACCGATGCTGGCCGAAGCCGTCGTCCAAGTCGGCGCCAAGCTGGCTTGGCCGGAGCGCCGCAGCTGGTACGCTATCATGTACCCGGCGCTGGTCAGATATCACGAGTGGCTCTACGACGAGCGCGATCCCCACCACGAGGGCCTGGTGCTGCAGATTCACCCTTGGGAGACCGGCCTCGATAACACCCCGCCCTGGATCGCCGAGATGCACGACCACCAATTGCCCTTTTGGATCACGGCTATCAAGGCGACGCACGCTGACAAGATCATTAATCTGTTCCGGCGCGACACCAAGAGCGTGCCGATGGACGAACGCTTCTCGACCATCGAGGCTTTGACGCTGTTCGATATCCAGCGTCGGCTGCGCCGCAAATCCTACGACATCAACAAGATCCTTGATCACTCGCTGCTGACCATCGAAGACCTGTCGTTCAATAGCATCTTTATCCGGGCCAACAGTCATCTGCGGCAGATCGCGGCTAGCCTGCGCCAAGAGTTACCGCGCGAGTTACTGACCAGCATGGAGCGGACCGAAAAAGCCCTGGAAGGATTGTGGGACCCCTACTCCAACCAGTATTTTTCGCGGGATTTCGTAACCCACCGGCTGCTCAAGACGCCGACTATCGCCACCCTTTTGCCGCTCTACGCCGGCACTATCACTAAGGAGCGGGCGGCCGTCCTGGTCCGCTTGCTGGAAAACGAGCAGGCCTTCGGCCCGGCTTTCCCGATTCCAAGCGTACCGGTCAATTCGTTCTGGTACAATCCGCGCCTGTATTGGCAAGGACCGGCCTGGGTCAACATGAATTGGCTGATAATCGACGGCCTGAAGCGCTACGGCTACAAAGACCACGCCGCGGCCCTCACCGAATCGACCCTGGAAATGGTCGCTAAGGCCGGCAGCTACGAATACTTCGACCCGCGCGACGGTTCCGGCGCCGGCGCCGCCAATTTCTCGTGGACGGCCGCCTTGGCCATCGACCTCTTCAAGACTCAAAAACGGCCGTCAGGCTAATCATCGTCTTCGTCATCGACGCTCGGTCGATCGAGGATCAGCGGTTCGACCGAAGGGGCGGTCTTGGCAATCTTGATGACGTCCTTATCAATTTTCTTGAGCTCTTTGTGGGCGGTATTGTAGTGACCGACGGTGACTCCCAGCGAGTTACCTAATTTTTGCATGAAGCTCTCGTAACTACTGATGTGGCGGCCCAGCTCGCCGACGCGCTGCTGGATCTCTTTGGCCGTTTCTTCGATCTGCAGACTGCGTAGACCTTGGAGCACCGTCTGTAGATAAGCCATGAAGCTGGTGGGACTGACGATGATGACGTTCTTCTCGCGGAAGGCGTACTCGATCATGTCACGGGCGCTGGTGCCGGTGACGCCGATCTTATTAACCAGCAGGTCGTAATAAATCGCTTCTGATGGTATGAACATGAAGGCAAAGTCCATGGTGCCGTCTTTCGGTCGGATGTATTTAGCGGTTTCATCGATCCGATTCTTGAGGTCGTTCTTGAACAGCCGGCTGAGGGTTTCGCGCTCCTGTTTATCTTTGGATTCGACCAAGCGGTTATAATTTTCCAGGCTGAACTTGCTATCGACCGGCAGCATGATGCCTTTATCGAGCAGCACTACGGCGTCACAGATCAAATCCTTATTATCCTCGTCCTTACCAATTTTGAACTGCAGTTTGAAGCGCTCCGGCGGCAAGACGTTTTCCAGCACCGATTGCAGATGATATTCGCCGAGCACGCCGCGCTGCTTGGGATTCTGCAAAACGTTCTGCAACGTCTTCAGCTCATCGGTGATACTCAGTACCTGCTTATTGGATTCTTTGAGTTCGGTCAGGTTCTGCGTCACTTCGGTAATTAATTTGGTGCTCTCGCTGAACTGGCGCTGCAGGCTGCCCATCATCATCGCCTGGTTCTTTTCGAAGCGCTCGCTAAGCTGGGTTTGTAGACCATTTTTAAGCCCGGCGATGTCGTCGCTCAAGCGGCCGAGGTCCTGCTTGAGCAGCAGCGTGCTCTGATCGCTACGGCCGGCGGCCGGGCGGCGTAGTAGCAAGCTAAGCAGAACCAGGATTATCAGACCTAAGACTATAAGCGTAATCGTCATAACCCTCAGTCTAACAGTTTAGGCGAAGCGGGTCACGACAAACATGACGGCGGCGCCGAGTACCGTCAAAGCGATCGTCCGTCGCGACGAGTTCTCTTCGTGGGCCTGCGGCAGGATATCGCTGGCCCCGATGTAGAGCAGGAAGCCGGTAAAGAAGCCCAGGTAAATCACCAGCTGCGTATCTGCCAGGTGAAAGAAGAAGGTCGAGGCCACACCAAGTACTGGCGCCAGGGCGTCCAGGAGTAATAATTTTGAGGCGTTACGGATACTATTCTTGTGCGTCAGCATCAGGCTGACGGTATTCAGGCCATCGGCAAAGTCGTGGCCGATGACAGCGATGGCGACGGCCACACCGACAGCGGTATTAACCTGAAAGCCCAGCCCGATACCGACACCGTCCAGGAAACTATGGCCCGATAATGCCAAAGCCGACAACATACCGACCTGGGGGTGCTTGTGCTCGCCGTACTCGTGTTCATGGGCATGGTGGATCAGCAGGCCTTTTTCGAAGATATGAAACAGCAGGAAACCGACCACCAGGGCGATCATCGGCTTGGTCGGGTCGATATGATTTTCTGTAGCTAACCGGAATATCTCCGGCAGCAGATCGAAAGCCACGACACCGAGAATTACGCCGGCGGTAAAGCCCAGTACATAATGCAGACGTTTAAGATTCTTGATGGCGGTGTAGCCACCAGCCATGGTCGAAATGAAGGTGGCCAGCGACAGCAGGATGGGAGTAGTCATCAGATAATAGTACTATACTGCGACAAAAAAGAACCGAGAAGAATATTCTCGGTTCTGGGGAAGCCTCACACTTCCTGTTTTATAATAGTCGTACTAGCGCCGGCTGTTTGTAATAATTATTACAATTTTGAAACATACGGATTGCCCGTGATGTAGAAGCGCCAGGCAGTGTCCTTGGCTTGGCTGATGCCGATCCTGGTGGTCGTGGTGATGAGCTGCCGCGATAAGGGCGGACTGAGCTCTAACCACAGCGGTGGCTGCCCAAGATCATGACCGTATAGCCGCTTGTCTATCTGCAGGGCCTGACACAGTTTGGCCGGTCCGTTAGTCAGATCAAGGCCGCTGTGGCCCGGGCGATTCTGCTCCAGTAAGGCGACGCCCTCAAGCGGCTCCAGTGCCCGTATCAGGATTGCTGAGCCGGCGCCGGGCTGGCCGGTGACGATGTTGAAACAATGATGCCTGCCATAGGTAAAATAGACGTAAGCAAAGCCGGCCGGGCCGAACATCACCGCCGTGCGCGGCGTTATGCCCCAATTACTATGACTGGCGGCGTCGCTGGCGTCGTAAGCTTCGGTTTCGACGATCTTGAGGCGACAGGTAGCGCCGTCCAGCTGCCGCACCAAGGTGGAGCCCAGTAGTCGCTGGGCCGCTTCGGCCGCCGGCACGGCTAATTGTTGCTGCAGCGTCTCCGGTCTGAACGATGACACCTTAGCGGCGACCGCGATGCTTATTTGCCTGAAGAGAAGCAATGATTGAAGCACCGATGATACCAAGACCGGCGACGCCGGTGACGGCGTCAGGGATAGCGACAAAGATACTGACCAGCAGCGCTACGGCCAGGACAAGGATGGCGTAGTGGGCACCGTGCTCCAGATAGCGGTATTCGGCCAGCGTACCCTGGTTGACCATGTACAGCGTCAGGCTGCGCACCCACAAGGCACCGACGCCCAGACCGAGCGCGATGATCGGTACGATATTGGTGATGGCAAAGGCGCCCAGTACGCCGTCAAAGCTGAAGCTGGCGTCAAGAACTTCCAGATAGATGAAGGCCACCGCCGCGCCCCAACCGACGAAATTACCAACCTTGCTAGCGCCCGTCAGCTTATCGAGTCCGGCGATTACCAGGCGGATGACCGTGAATAAAACCACGCCGGCCAAACCGGAGCGAATCACCGTCCCGGGCTCGTGGCTGAGTAAACTGGTCAGTCCGATCACCAAGCCACCGACCAGCGGGCCGATCCAGAGCGCCCCACCTAAGCGCTGCAAGGGTCGCTCAATCCGGTCCAGCCAGACGATTTCGCGCTCGTGATCCAAGAAAAAGAATAAGACCAGGACCAGCAGAAAGCCACCGCCAAAGGCCGAGATACTGACGTGGGCGGCGTCCAGATAGTGGGCGTATCGCTCGGGTTGATGGAGCGCCAGATCGACGACCCGCTGCCAACCGAGTTTGGCCGTCACCGAGACGATCAAGATCGGAAATACCAGACGCATGCCGACGATGGCTATCAGCATCCCGACCGTTAGGAATAAGCGGCGCCATAGCTTGGACATCCGCTCCAGGGTTTTAGCATTGATCACGGCGTTATCGAAACTGAAGGCTACCTCGATGGCAATCAGTACCAACGTCGTGACGGCGGCGCCTGGCCCCAGTAGCAGGCCGGCCCCGACGGTTGCCAGAACAGTTAGGATAATAGAGCTGGCAAATTGGCGTATCATGCCTTTCATGGTAGCACGCCGTCCGATAATCAGTCGCTAGCTGGCGCTGCGCCAAGCATGACTACGGCCGAATAAGGCCAGCAACCTGGCTTGCAGGTCAGCGTTTGCCGGTGGGTCGATCGGCTCGGCGAAGAGCATATGACTGGACAGCATCAGTTTATTGGGCACGATCGTGGTTTCCATGACGGCCTCGGCGACGTTCGGCTTAAAGCGTACCGGCATGCCGATGGCCTCGCCTAGATCCCAGGTATGGATTAGTAGATCACCGGCGATGCGGGTCATGATATTTTCTATGGCCGTCTGTTCGCCGTCATGCAGTACCATATCTTCGAGGTCGACTTCGCTACTTATGGCTTCCGCCTGGTCGGCCGCCAGCTGCCAGCGGCTACTGAGATCGGTGCTGTCAACGTCAAGTTCGTCTTCGTCGTACATATCATCACTGAGTCTGAGCTTGACTTTGGCGCCGCTGAGTACGGCCGGCAGCGACTCTACGATGGCCAGCATGTGGCCGATCAAATCTCGGACGTCCAACTCGGCGTCCGGCGTGGCATTGGCATAATGGATCGGCATGACCTGTTTCACTACCATCGTGGCCTGAGCTAAGCAGTCGCTGAATAATTCGGCGCCGTCGATGGTAATAATGTTGGTATTGTCTGCCATGAACGCCCCCTTTTATGTGTTTACCAGCCAATGATATAGCGCGACTCTTCGGCTTGACTGTAAGCTTTTTCTCTTACTCTAAAACAATACTTTTCAAAAGCTTAAGATTAGCTTCAATCAGAGCAGACTACCCTGGCTGGCAGTGTCAATCGGGTGGCTAGGACGAGCATCGGGTGGTAGTGCCGGTAGCCCGTCTTCTTGGTCGTCAAAGCCGTCGTCTAGTTCGAGCGAACGGATAGCCGGCAGAGCGCTATTGGTAATACCCTGCAGGTCGCCATACATACCGATGGTGTTGTCGATGACGGTCCGGATGGCCTTTTCCTGACGGGCCCATCTGAGGGCGCTAGCCCGTTTTTCGCGCTCGATCTCTGCCTGCAGTATGGTGTAGTTCTCGACGATCGCTTCGACGCGGTGGCGGAACTCCGGCCCGACCAGGAATTGATACAGTGATTCCATTTTGACATCCTTGCCGGCGTTCATCTTATTGGCGGCGTCGACCTGCAGGATAGTTATGCGCAGAGCGGCGGCCAGGCGCGGGGCCAGGCGCGGCGACACGACCCAGACATTATTCTCCAAGTGTTTCATATCGCCTAGTTCGCTGGGAATTTCCTGCGACACGATGACGCCGATGCTGGCGTTAGCTTCGCGGATGTCGGCCTTGAACTTCGGTACCCAAGCCGGCTGCCACTTACCGTTCTTAGTTTCCCACAGTAAGACACCGCAGTTGCGGCCGTCTTGCGAGCAGACAGTCTGCTTGATATCGGCGCCACGCTGACCCTTCTTGACTTCCGTAATGTCGTCGAACGGAAATTCTTCGCGCAGACGATTTTCTAAATCCAGCTCCAGCACTTCACCCTGATTCTGTTGGGAACCTTGGGTAGCTTTGCGCTGGGCGTCCTCCAGGGCTTTTTGGGTATCCGATAATTTCTTTTCCTGCTCGGCGATCTTCAGACGGTAGCGTTCATCGGCCGACTGTAGGACCTCGTTACGGATCTTGTCCTCGCTGGCGGCCAATTTGCGCGCAGCTTCCAGCTCGGCGTTTTCACGGGCTTTCTTTTCTTCGCGGACGGTCTGCATCATCTCGGCCAGTCGTAGGCGCAGTTCCTGATTGGACTCTTTTTCGTCGGCGGCGTCGGCCTGGAGCTGCTGGACGAGCGCCGTCTGCTCGGCCAAGGCCTGCTTGCGGGCGCTGTCGGCGGCCAGTTCTAATTTTTTACGGGCCAAGTCCAGATCATCGGTGGCGGCTTGCTGCAGTAGCTGGCGTTCGGCGGCCAGTTGCTTTTGAGCGCGCGCCTCGGTGGTGGTCTTCAGAAGCTCCAGCTCCTGCTGATGACGGCTACGTTCGGCCACTAGGACGCGGGCTTCGATCTGGCCCTCCAGCGCCTTATCGACCTCGATCTCGACGCCGCAGTTCTTACAGAAGATAGTGTTCATACTTTTATTTTACCTTGCCTGGAGGCGATAACCGCAACAATTAAGCTTTATTTAATGATATAGCGTTATACTAGAGGCATGACCCCACAGAATAACTTACAGCTTAACTACCTCGTGCCAACCGTAGCCTCCGACGGTAACGGTGTCTTTATCAGTAACGATGGCAATATCCCGACGCTGACCTTCTTCCAGGTCCGGCGCCAGGAAGGAGATAAAGTCTTTGCCGATGTCGTGGCAGCGGTGCGCCTGGGCGATCTGCAAGACCTGAAGAACCTCCAAGCCTCGATAGAAGAGACGATCCGTAACCACGCTAGCCGCGAAGCCTAGATAAAACTTGGACTATATGGATTTAACGCGGTTGGAGCGTATCGTTCAGGGCATCGAGCAACGGTCGCGGTTTGATGTCTGGGAATAGCCGCTGAGCCTGGTCGTGGGTAACCACCATGGTATTACTCAGGCTATGGACCATCACTCGGCCGATTTTGGCGTGGCCGCGAGGCGTAAACAGATTGAGCCACCAGCCGCCCAGCCACTCCGGCAGAAACGGTACCCGGATCAGCAACGGATGCCGGCCGGTCCAGTTAGCGTACAGTTTATACAGATCACGGTAGGTAGTGACCTCTGAGCCGCCGATTTCGACGATTTGGCTGTAATTAAGCGGCACCGTAGCGGCCGCCAGCAGATAATCCAGGGCGTCGGCCAGGGCGATCGGCTGCGTCTGACTGATACACCAACGTGGGAGCGTCATGATTGGCAGTTTATGAACCAGGTGGGTGATGATGTCATACGAGATGCTACCCTTACCGATGATCATCGATGACCGGAATTCCAGCACCAGTGGACAGTTCTCGCGGAGTATCGTACCGGTGTTATGGCGGCTGGCAAGATGGGCCGACAGCTGCTCGTGATCGTTACCAAGTCCACCCATATAGACTACCCGCTTAACTCCAGCGGCAATGACGGCGGCGCTGAAGCGATTGGCGGCCACGGCTTCCTGGGTATAAAAATCTTTATTGGCCTGGCCCATCATATGCACAAAATAGTAAGCGACGTCGACGCCGAGCATGGCAGCCGTCATATCGGAATCGTCTAGAACGTCGGTGTCAATGAGTGTTACCCGCTCCCGGAAAGCCGGCTCGACGGTAATCGAGCTGGCGCGCCGCGAGATCGCCCGCACCGGGTAATCGGTCGTCGTTAGAATATGCCGCAACAGATTCGTACCGAGAAAGCCAGAGGCGCCGACAATTGCTATAACCATAAGCTTAAGTGTACCGGAGTCTGACCGCAAATAAAAACTGCAGCCCCGAAAGGCTGCAGTCTGGTGAACTACTAACAGTATTAGTAGGACTTGCGGAAACCGCCGCCACCGCCACCACCACCGCTAGAGCGGCGATCTTCTTGGGGACGAGCTTCGGAAACCATGATTGAACGACCGCTGAGGTCTTTGCCACTAAGTTCGGCAATCGCTTTCTTAGCGTCAGCGTCGTTTTCCATTTCGACGAAGCCGAAACCTTTAGACTGGCCGCTGTCGCGGTCCTTGATGACTACTGCACTGACGACCTTACCGATTTCGGCAAAGAAGGCTTCTAGTTCGGCGTCTGCGACGCTGTAGGCTAGTCCGCCGACGTATAATTTTGCTGCCATGATGTTGTTCCTAACTGTTAATTACTATCGCTCGCACTTCTATCGAAACCGAGGTGAGTAAGTCTTGTTAGGACTAATGTCTGCACGGAGAAGGTATTACTACTTGCTTACAAAAGATTGTAGCATAATATTTATGTTTTGTCAGTGCGGATGGTAGATGCGCTTACGCTTAAAGTCATTTATACTAATGTTATGCCTAAAAATCATAACCTTGCTCCCAAAATTATCATTAGTGCCCTGATCATCGGTGCCGGCGCCCTGGCCGCCTTCAACCAAGCCCACCATAATGCCGTCAGTCAGCCTAACGGCGTTCGTAGCACCTCCTCGGCGGCCCCTAGCTCGGCGATCGATAGCACACCGGAACTGGCGACCGCCAAGTGCCACATGCGCGGCGAGCTGCCCGACCCCATCTGTACACCCGGTTCGATCGACCCGGCGGTGACGGACACCAACGTCGCCAGCACCATCTGCGTCAGCGGTTACACGGCCAGCATCAGACCGGCTAGCAGTTACACCAGCAAGCTCAAGCGTCAGCAGATGGTCGAGTACGGCTTTACCGATAGCCTCATCAATCATGAAGAAGATCACCTGATTTCGCTGGAGCTGGGCGGTGCCGCCGCCGACCCAACTAATTTGTGGCCGGAACCAGGCCATTCACCCAATCCTAAAGATAAGATCGAAAACTTTATGCGCAGCGCAGTCTGCGCCGGCCGCATCAGCCTCAGCGACGCCCAAAAGCGGATCGCCACCGACTGGACCACGGCCGAGGCCGGGCTAAAAAGTAATTAAGAAATACGGTTTTTTGTTGACGATTGAGCCGTGCGCCTGCTTGGTATAGGTTTTTATCAAGTGGGTGTGTTGATGCTCGACCGACCGTTGTAAGCTGCCAAGACCCCGGGCGTAGATGTTGTAACCCTCAAGCTCATATTGAGCAATTAGATTCACATGGTCTAATTTCTCGGCGTCGGTCAACTCGCCGAGCCCCTTGACGTGACGCTTCGGAATAACTAATAGATGGTCCTGGACGCGTCGTAACTCCCACAGGTCATACATCACCCGGTTAGGTACGATCGTATGATGAGCGGTTTCCTCAGTAATATGTTCGGTTTTGATACTAATACAGAATGAACAACCGTCCAACTTGGGAAAACCTTCGTAGAGGTTTCGATTTTTACGATAATGAAACATCGTTCTAGTATGCCAGCTGCGATACTGACTCGCAATAGTTCAAAAGACTTGCAGTCAATTTAGCTAACAGCCTGACAGCGTTCTTCCTGGTAAATCGCGTAGCGTAAAGCTAACAGTAGTAATAAGTTGACGCTAAAGCTGGGAATCGCCCCGAACTGGATGCGGGCAAAGATAAAGAATTCGGTTAGAAACAGGTTGACGAGGGTCGCCATGCGAAAGCGTTCGAAAGCTTCGAGGCGGGACGTCCGTAGCTTGTAGACCCCGATTACGGCGTAGCCGCCTGCTACCAGCGAAGCCAATAATTGGCCGAAGACTAAACCTTGCCCGTAGTTAGTCGGACTCTGTAAGAAATGGCTGGCGCCGTCAAGGTTCTTAAAGATACTACCGACTACCAGCAGCAGGAAGATGGCGGCTTCGGCGATGAACAGCGCGGCTACCAGCTGGCTCGAGTTTCGCCGTTGCCAGAAATGATGGTACGCCGAATTATCTTTGGCCAGCAGTCGCCTAACGAAGCGTGGCCGAGGCACCGGCACGGTATCCAGCCGGGTAATCAGTTGTTGCAGTTCCTGGGTCATGGCACTGTGCTTATCGGCTTTGGCCAATAACTGTTTTATGGCTTGCTTCTCGTGCCGATCGAGATCATTCCGAACCGCTTCTTCTAGCTGAAGCAAGGCGTTTAATTGGTACTCGGCACTCGACAATCTGCTGGTCTTACTCAGGAAACTGAACAGCAGATACAAAGATATAAAAATCGCGTAGATGATGCCGACCGTCGGCCGGAAAAAATAGTTATTGTCACGCGTAACAAATTTTCCCAGTTCATCAATAAAGACGCCGAAGCCGATACCGGCCACGCCGGCCGCCAGTCGTTGTATCCGACGGCCTAAGAACGATAGCAGCATGATAATTCCGGCCAGCATGAACAACCCCCCGATCAGGACGTGGGCGATGTGATAACTACCATGCCCGATTTGCGGGTAGCCGGCAACGTACAGATAGAACCGGACGAGCAACAGACTGCTGACGGCCGAGACTAAGAACAGTTCCAAATGATCGCGGGCATCGATGTTACGGTAAAAAACAGGGCTTTTCATGTCTAGCCCCCAGTATAGCTTACGGGCGCTTATTTCTGGCGCTTGCGGCGGTTGGGGTCGAGCTCGCGCTTGCGCAGGCGCAGGTTTTTAGGCGTTACTTCGAGCAGTTCATCGCTTTCTAGAAAGTCCAGACACTGCTCTAGGCTGAAGATGGTCGGTGGCACTAATTGGACGACGCCGTCACTGGAGCTGGAGCGCATGTTGGTCAGGTGCTTGGCCCGGCAGACGTTCATTTCCATATCTTCCTGGCGGGTGTTGAGGCCGACGACTTGCCCGGCGTAGACCTTTTGGGCGGGGTGGACGAAGGTCGTACCACGGGCTTCGACGCTTTGCAGGGCGTAGGGCGTAGTAACGCCGGTTTCGAAGGAGATGATAACACCGTTGCGCAGCTGTTGCAGCGCACTGCCCTCTTCTTCGTAGCCGATGGTCAGACTGTTCATGACGATTGTGCCTTTGGTATTGGTAAGCAGGATGTTGCGCATCCCGAGCAGGGCCCGGGTCGGCATCTCATAAACTAACTTGGTGACACCCTTAGGACTGGCAAACTGTTCCTTAAGGTTAGCCCGGCGTTGGCCGAGTTCCATCTGGACGGCGCCGACGTGCTCGGCTGGGACTTCGATCAATACTTCTTCGATCGGCTCCATGGTCTTGCCGTCTTCCTGCTTGGTCACGACCTGCGGGCGGCCGACTTCGAATTCGTAGCCTTCGCGGCGCATGGTTTCGATAAGTACGCCGAGGTGCAGTTCGCCACGACCGGAAACGGTAAAACCGATGCCGTCGGCCGGCTGGACTTTGAGTCCGACGTTAGTCTCGAGCTCTTTGTCTAGACGGTCGCTGATCTGGCGTGAGGTGCTGAATTCGCCCTCCTGACCCTTGAAGGGGCTGGTGTTAGGGCCGAGGTAGATCCGCAGCGTTGGCGCTTCAACTTCAATAATTGGAAGAGCCTCTGGTTCGTTGGCATCGGCGATCGTTTCGCCAATCTGAGCATCGGCGATGCCGGTCAGCTGGACAATATCACCGGCGACACCACCAGGCACTTCGGTTTTTGTAACACCATGACTCATAAAGATATTGTCGACCTTGAACTTGGCAAAAGTGCCGTCTTTTTTACAGAGCGTCACCTGGTCGCCGGTCTTGACGGTACCACGGGTAATCCGGCCGATGGCGTATTTACCCTTAAAGGTATCGTGAGCTAAAGCGGTGACGAGCATCTGGAAGGGCTTGTCGAGCTCAATAGCTGGGGCCGGCACCTTGTCGATGATAGCTTCGAAGATAGTTTCTAAATCAGCGTCGGCATCGGCATCATCAGGCACGCTGGCCCAAGCTTTACCGGCGCGGCCGATGGCGTAGTAGACCGGGTAGTGCAGCTGGTCTTCGTGGACGGCCAGCTCTAAGAACAAATCGGCTAGTTCGTTTTCGACTTCGGCAATCCGGCGACCGGGTTTGTCGATCTTGTTGATAATGACGATTGGACGCAACTCGGCGGCCAAAGCCTTACCGAGTACGAACTTGGTCTGGGGCATCGGGCCTTCCTGGGCGTCAACGATCAATAGACAGCCGTCGGCCATGTTCAGCGTCCGCTCGACTTCACCGGAGAAATCGGCGTGACCGGGGGTGTCGATGATATTTATCCGGTAGTCGTTGTGCTGGACGGCCGTGATTTTGGCGGTGATGGTTATGCCGCGTTCTTTTTCCTGGTCGCCACTGTCCATGATCAAGTCCTGGCTCATTTCGGCCTGGTTATCGCGGAAGGTCTGTGACTGCTTTAACAAGCCGTCCACTAAGGTAGTTTTACCGTGGTCAACGTGAGCAATAATAGCGATATTACGGATCTTAGTGGGGTCTTGCAGTGTAGCCATGAGGGATTCCTTATATATGAATTATGAAGCGTGGTCGAATAGCGTGCTCAAAGCCGACTTGATGAACTCTTTGACAATTCGGAGGTAGGCTTTGAGACGCATTCAAGATTACTATTATTTATTTACGAAGGTGATAGCGTGGCCGACTTTGCCAGCGCGGCCGGCGCGACCGATACGGTGGGTGTAGTCCTGGTAGGTCTGGGGCATCGAGTAGTTGACGACGTGGGTAATGTCGGAGACATCGATACCACGAGCGGCAACGTCAGTAGCCACCAAGACGGTCGTCTTGCTAGCCTTGAAGTTGTCGAGGGCTCGGATACGCTGACCCTGGCTCTTGCCACCGTGGATGGTGTCGGCCTTGAAGCCACGGATGACCAGTTCCTGACCGAGTCGCTCAACGCTGCGCTGAGTTTCGTCAAAGACGATAACTTTCGATACCGCCGGGTCGAGCAGGATGTCGTGCAGCTTAGCCATCTTCTCGCCGGTTCCGGCATAGTAAACGACGTCCTGGTTGACGTGGTCGGAGCTTTCGCCGGTCTTGACGGAAACGGTTTCCGGGTCGGTAGCGAAGGTGCGGATCAGGCCTTGGACGCGGGGGTCCATGGTAGCCGAGAAGAAGAACGACTGACGCTCAGCTGCCAGCTCACGCAGTAACTCGGTGACATCGGCCACGAAGCCCATGTCGAGCATGCGATCAACTTCGTCTAAAACGACCATGTTAACATCATGTAATTTCAGCGTGCCACGATCTAAGTGGTCTTTGATACGACCAGGCGTACCGATGACGATCCGGGGGTTGGAACGTAGGTCGCGCAGCTGTGGACCCATACCGGAACCACCGATCAGTAAGGCACCGGTTAAGCCACTGCCCTTGGCAATGCTGCGGCACTCTTCTTCGATCTGCTGGGCCAGCTCGCGAGTCGGAGCCACGATCAGAGCCCGGGATTTTGGCTCGTGGATCAGGCGCTGCATGACAGGTACCGCGAAAGCGGCCGTCTTACCGGTACCGGTGTTGGCGATACCGATGACGTCGCGACCTTCGAGGCCGAGGGGAATCGTCTGATCCTGGATGGGTGACGGGATGGTGTAACCCTTAGCGGCTAAGTTGTTTTGCAAGACTTCGTCGATGGCAAAGTCAGCAAACTTATGGTTGGGCGTGTAGTCAGCCGCCTGTGAAGGCGTCGCCACGCGGATCAGACGGCTGGGGTCGATGTAATCGCCGCGGCGCTTGCCACCGGAACGACCACCACCGCCACCGCCGCCGGAACGACGGCCGCCTACGTTACGCTTAGCTGATGAATAGACAGAATATTTATATGAAGGCATAAAAATGAATCCTTTGTTTAATTAGTTATAAATTGATAGCTCGATTGCTACATAATGAAAATCGAGTAAATCTATCTTTTATCAACTAACAAACCCGGATTCATTGAGAACAATACTCTTACAGTAGCACGATTGCCGCCGAGTGTCAAAGGTGGGCTGGCGCTGGCAGTATGGCAGGCAGTAAGAATGTTAACTAGTCGTATACTGAATATATGGAGAATTCTAACGACAACCGGCCACTGGCCGAACGCCTGCGGCCGCAGAGCCTAGACGAAGTGATCGGGCAACTGCACATAATCGGCGACGGCAAGATTGTCCGCGAGATTATCGCCAGCCGCACGCCGACCAGTCTGATACTTTGGGGGCCGCCCGGCAGTGGTAAGACGACGCTGGCGCGGATCATCGCTAGCGCCACCGAGGCCGAGTTTATCGAACTGAGCGCCGTCACCGCCGGCAAGGCCGACGTCGTGAAGGTCATAGCCCGGGCCGAACAGAATCTGCGCCTCGGCATGCAGACCATCTTGTTCGTCGACGAGATCCACCGCTTTAATAAGGCCCAGCAGGACGCCTTCTTACCACATGTCGAAGCCGGGACCATCAGTCTGATCGGTGCCACCACTGAGAATCCTAGTTTTGAAGTCATCAACCCGCTACTCAGCCGGGCCCGGGTGGTGGTGCTGGAGCCCTTAGACGTAGCGGCCATCACCGCCATTCTGCAGCGAGCGGCCGAGCGATTACGGCTGACGGCCAAGCGCTTACCAGCCAAAAGTATCGACCTGCTGGCCGCCCTCGCCGGCGGCGACGCCCGGGTCGCCCTCGGTAGTCTAGAATTAGCACTGCAGTTAGCCGCCGGTAAGCCGGTAACGCCGGCCATCGTCGAAACCGCCGCCGGCACCAGATTACCGGGCTACGACAAGAAGGGCGAAACCCATTACAACGTCATCAGCGCCTTTATCAAGAGTATGCGCGGCTCGGACGCCACGGCCGCCTTATACTACCTAGCCCGCATGCTCCAGGCCGGCGAAGATCCCAAGTTTATTGCTCGCCGGATGGTAATATTCGCTTCCGAAGACATCGGTCTAGCCGCTCCAGCTGCCCTAAATCTGGCGGTCTCGACCTTTTTAGCGGTTGAACGCATCGGCTTGCCGGAAGCCAATTACAATCTTTACCACTGCGCCGCCGTCTTGGCTAAAGCTCAGAAATCACGCCAAGTGGCCGACGCCATGCAGGCCGCTCAAGCCGCCGCCAAAGACTTCCCCGACCTGCCGGTACCGATCGGCTTACGCAACGCACCGACCAAACTCATGCAAGACCTAGGTTACGGTAAAGGTACTAACTGGGAGACTGGCTTTAAGCACCCAGACGGCTTTTTGCCGACAGAATTAGCCGACGTCGATTTTTTTTAACCGATTTGGCAGCACGGACCACCCCCGAACTGAGTGCCAATCGATGGACCATGTACGGCAGGGCGCCGACCCACAGGCTGCAGGCGATAATGAAGACGTGCTGCGACAAGGCACTCGATTGATCTTGCGATAATAAGATGGCCGTATTGATCCCGAAGGCGAACCAGACGGCCAGCACCGCGTGAAGCGACCAACGCAGCCATGCCGGGCTAGCCTGCCGGCGCGTCGCTAACCACCACATGGCTAGCAAGCTGAGCGTCAGGCAGCCGATCGAAGCCAGACTGATCAGTCCGTGCAGTACCACCAGGGGGTGTTGTAAGATCAGGCCGCACTGGTGCTGATCGGCCAGACAATCTTCCGGTATCAGGGCGTCGATGGCGGTCAGGAGGCCGAACCCGCCGTAGCTATAGATGGCGAAACTGGCCAGCGTCGAGAGCGCTTTCTGCTTACCTACCAGCAGTAGCCAGGCGACGCCGACCACTAACAGGCCACTGACGATATCGAGTAGGCTGAACAGCCAGTTATAAGGCTGGTGTATACCCCCAAGGTTGCTAGCCAGCCCCCGATTAGCTGCCGGATTGAGGATATAACCTAGCGGCCAGGAACTATAGAGAAGGCCAGACAAGCTGGCCAACACTATTAGTTCTAAATGATTTACCCGCTGACTAGAGGAGCGAATTAAGGTCATTATTCAACTGGTCCGGATTAACACCGCTATCGACGGTAGTTTCGTCGAGGGCTTTTGAAGCTTGGCGTAAATCAGCGGTTGTCTTAACCGCAGCTGGTACCTTTGCATGACTGGTAGCGGACGAACTGCTGGCTAGGGACGTCTTATTGGCCCCCATGACCCGGACGGCCCCGAAGGCCACGACACCGACGGTGACGATCGCTAAGACGACAACGACTAAGCCGAAACCTTGTTGATTAGATTTTTTCATTAGTTTGCCTTCTCTGTGGTGTTAGTTTCAGTTGTAGTTGCTGGTTTAGCGGCTTCACTGGCGTCGCGTAAGCTCTTGACCACGGCCTTGACGGCTTGCTTATAAGCTTTCAGGTCGGTGCGGGCGGTGGCAGCCGTGACCTTGAAAGTTGCGACGTCTGTGGCAACAGTTTTGGTTTTGCAGTCGACGGTCGGCTTGGCAGCTGCTAGGGCTTTGACCGAAAGCGCAGCTTTGGCCTTAGCGGCGTCTGCTACGTTGACTAAGCTGGTAAAGTCAACCGGCTTTAAACCACTAGTTGTCTGGTAAGCAAGCGTCTTGGCGTAAATGTCATTAATACGGGTCTGGTAAGCTTGGCTGTTACGAGTAATGCTAGCAAACTTCGTTTCTAGACCGTCTTTGTGCTCATCACAGGCTTTAGCCCGCTCTTCGTCGGTCTTTTCCGATTTGTGCTCGGCTTTCAGCTCTTTGACCATTTTTTTGGCCTTCATGCGGGGCGGCTCGTTCTGGTTCTCGGTTTCTGGAACCGAGCTGGAGTGGACTTCAGTGCTTGACGTCGTACTGCTATTCTCCATTTCGGCAACCTTGACAGTCGTCGGGCTGGAGGTGGTTGTCGAGCCAGAAGTCGAGCCGCTGGTCGAGGTGCTTCCTGATGTACTGCCACTGCCTTCTGTTTCACTGCCCCGGGCTAAAGCTAATGCTGGTGAACCAGCGATAAGCAGCAAGGCTAAGGCTCCAGCCGGTAAGACTGTTCGGTACTTTTGTAAAAATTTCGTCATATTGGTTTCCTTATTAATACTCTAATGGTAATCCTATGTTGTAAAAAAGCAAGCCCTGGAGCTTAGGCTACGAGTTGTTCCCACGGCAGTTCAGCCTTGCCAAAATGACCATAAGCGCTGGTCTGGCTGTAGATCGGTCGTTTCAGGTCGAGCTTTGTGACGATTCCCTTCACGCTGGTGTCGATGAGCTTATCTTTGAAAGCGTACAGCTCGGCTTCGCTGACGGTGGCCGTGCCAAAAGTTTCGATAGTCTGCATCAGTGGTAAAGGCTGACCGATGACATAGGCCAAGCCGACTTCGCACTTGTTTGCCAGGCCCGCGGCCACGATGTTCTTAGCGACGTAGCGGGCGGCATAGGCACCGCTGCGGTCGACCTTGCTCGGGTCCTTACCGGAGAAGGCGCCACCGCCGACGCGGGCATAGCCACCGTAAGTGTCGACGACAATCTTTCGACCAGTCAGCCCGGCATCACTTTCCGGACCAGGGATGTGCCACAAGCCGGTACCGTTGATGATGATGTCACCGTCGGCCGGCAGCCCGAATTCATAGTGCGCCAGCACGGGTTTGACTACTATTTCAATCAGCTCGCGGCGGACTTGCTCGGCCGAGGTCTTTTCGTCGTGGGCGACGGCGGCTACCAGTTTTTCGACGGCCACCGGCACGT
Organism: Saccharimonadales bacterium (SeqCode); assembly: GCA_038231175.1. GTDB lineage: Bacteria > Patescibacteriota > Saccharimonadia > Saccharimonadales > UBA4665 > UBA4729. Next base: position 25,332 of record JBBRLU010000004.1, read on the forward strand.
CGTTTTCGTAACGGACCGTCACCTGGGCCTTACCATCCGGGCGTAGCCAGCTCAGTTCACCGGCTTCGCGGGCTTCGTCAATCCGCCGGGTCAGGGCGTGCGCCAAGGCGATCGGCAGCGGCATCAGTTCCGCCGTTTCGGTGCAAGCGTAGCCGAACATCATACCTTGGTCACCGGCGCCATCGGCGTCGACGCCGATGGCGATCTCTGGCGATTGCTGGTGAATATCATTACTAAACTCCGACTCGCCAGAAAAGCCCCAAGCCGGATTGTTATAGCCCAGCTCGGCCACCTTAGCCCGGACAATCTGCTCGTAATTCAGTTCGGCGCCAGTCTTGATTTCGCCGAACAAGGCAATCTTATTAGCCCCGGCGACGGTTTCGATGCCGGTACGCGAGTTGGGGTCCTGCGCCAAGGCGGCGTCCAGGATGGCGTCGCTGATGGCATCACAGATCTTGTCCGGGTGTCCAGCACAGACCGATTCGCTGGTAAAGAATCTCCACTGCTTAATGACAGCTTCCTCATTTATAGTAGTTGTAGCAGTTAATTGTGACATCATGGCTCCTTTTAGCGTATTATTTCGGCGGTAAACACCGCTTCGTGTTGTTTGGCAAATTGCTCAGAGCCCAGTATGTAATGTTGGGACATATCCGGCGAATATTTACTGGCGGGCGTGACGCGGCCGAGCGCTTCAGCCATGGCCCGCACGTGGTGTGGCCCGGCGCCACAACAGATGCCGATCAGACCGGCACCGGCGTCCCTGGCGCGGCGTGTAAAATCAGCCATCTCATTCCTGGTGCACAGAAACTCTTCGAGTCCGGCGGTATAGGCGCTAGTGCCATCCAGCGAATTTTTGAAGGTCGTGAATGTAGGGTGCGACGGCGTTGTGCGGTAGGGCACCGGCACGGCAGCAATCGGTCCACTGACCGCCTTACGCAGACCTTCTACCAATGGCAGCAAGGTAGCCGGTCCGCGACTGCAATTAAAGCCCACCACGTCGGCTCCGGCATCTTTCAGAATTTTTGCGGCTTGCAGCCAGTCGTAGCCGTCCTTACTCTTATCGAGGATGGTCGCAAAGTTTACGACTGCCGGTAGGTTGTGCTTCTTAATTTCTTCCAGGGCGATCAGCGCTTCACCGACATATTCGATGGTCTCGGCCACGACAAAATCGACACCGTAACCGGCTGCCCAACCCAATTGCTCGGCATATTGGCGACGGACTTCGCGACTACTGGTCGCTTTGTCCGCCGGGTTATAAGCTCCAGTATTGCAGATATTGCCGGCAAACAAGGTGTTACTTTCAAGAGCCACTTCCTGGGCAATAGCCAACGCTTTCAGGTTGAGCGCTTCGAGATCGTTCTCGCGCCCAATCGCCCGAAGCTTTTCGCGGTGTGCATAATAGGTCAGCGCCAAGGTGACATCGCTGCCGGCCCGCACAAATTCACGGTGTAGCTGACGCACTACTTCCGGATCTTCCAATAAAACTTCCGGTACATAGGCCCCGGCTCGCAAGTAGCCCCGTCGCTCGAGCTCAAAGACATAGCCTTCGGCGATCAGTAGCGGCCCCTCAGTCAGCCGTTCTAGCAGCCCTCGTTTAATCTGTTGTGCCATAAAAATATCCTTCCCCCGTGTTGCCCAGAGAAAGGATAAAGAAATTCAAAATTTTTCTAATATTTCTCCCTAGGTTTCGGGACTAGATGGAGCACCACATATTGCTATAGGCTGCTGGCAGGTCACGGAGCTAGATCTCTCGCTGCACTCTTTATATTTAAATTGTTAAAGCTTTTCTATTGTAGCACAGGACATATGAACCGAGTTAGCCAAGAATATTGACGGCCCGCGCCGCAACCAAGGCCACCGTTACCAGCGCCACCAGCGATTGCAAGGACATCAGGAACTTAGCGCGGTGGGTCATCGGCAACGTATCAGTCGGGCTAAAAGCCGTGGCATTGGTTAACGACACATAGAGATAGTCAAAAAAACTGGGGCGCCATTTCTTATCGGCCGGGTTGTCACTACTAGCCTGTGGAAACTGAAAATCATCAATATCGACCTTGGTGTTATCTAATTCCCAGTACAAAATACCGAAGACGATGATATTTGTCAGGTAGATGGCGACGCTCGACAGTAGTAACTGATGGCCGCCAGCTTGCTGTCCACCAGCCAGTAGCGCCTTGACCACCAGGCCGAGCGAAATCAGGTTGGCGATAGAAATCAGGCCGATCAAACAGATAGCAAACAGTCGTTTGGCGGCGGCCGCAATCGAAGGCAGAACCAGAATTAGCAGCAATACGACTTCCAAACTGGCAACGGCGTACTTAGAGCTGAAGACCAGCTCTTTTTTGAGCAATAACTGCAGCCCGATCGCTACCGCGATGGCTGCCAAAACGTGCCAGGTCGGCTCACCAGATGATTTTTGTGCAAAATTGGCTAATCCCATACTGCTCAAAGTGTACTACCGCCTTGTTTGTTTACCCAGTCTTTTGTATAATCACCGCTTGTAGTCAACTAGTACTAGCGTAATTGCAACAATGGGGATTGGCCAAGTGGTAAGGCAGTGGATTCTGGTTCCACGATCGGGGGTTCGAATCCCTCATCCCCAGCCACGAAAAAGAGACCTGCGAAAGTAGGTCTCTTTTTCGTGCCGGATGAGGGTTCCGAACCCCGCAAGCAGCGCAGCTGCGGAGGGGTTCGGTGGAGTGAGGACGCGCACAGGAATACATTCCGAGCACGCCGCAGCGTAAAAGCGCTTTAGCGCGTATCCCTCATCCCCAGCCAAGCACAAAGCAATATACTAAGTACCACTTTTGTGGTACTTTTATTTTGATGATTAGCGAAAGATGTATGAGTTGTGTTGATGAGCGTAGAATCGAATGCGATTCTATTCGGGAAGACGTAGCAAGTAAGCTGGTTATATTAATGGAATATCAAAACATGTGTCATGGATTTGGATTTATGCAGCCCGCATGTGTTATTGAAGCTGCCGGTAATCTACGCGATGCGGGTTGTGTTCTGAATCGTGACGAGCTTTTATCAGGACTTAACCCAGAAAATATAGAATAAGTTCCTGTATAACTTCATAATTTTTATTTAAACTGTGTCGTTTGAAAGTAGTTTTAAGTTGCGAAGTACGTCAACTAAGGGCAGCCGGACTAAAAGACCTAGTTTATTTAGGTCTTTTAGTTTGTTGGGTGGAGGATCCTAACCCTGCAAGCAGCGCAGCTGCGGAGGGGTTCGGTGGAATGAAAACGCGCGCAGGAATTAATTCCGAGCACGCCGGAATGGAAAAGTGCGGAGCGCTTATCCCTCATCCCCAGCCAATTTAATATCACTTGCAAGTGCTATAGTATTAGGTATGAGCTTAACAACAAACGACTTCGATGAAATCCGGAATATTATTGAATCTTCACTCGCTAAACAAAGCCATGAAGTTATAAAGCCCATTCAAGGTGAGCTTGAAGCACTTGGCAACGATATCAAAGAAATTTACGAAATGATTACTGATATTCAAAAGGGGTCACTAAATAGGCAGTCATTTCAGAAACTTAGCCTCGAAGAAAAACTTCTAAATCTTCACACTGATTTGGTAGAAGCAGCAAAGCAAGCTGGGGTATCGCTACCTAGCCACTAGCTCGCCAGGTTCGAATTCCTCATCCCCCGCCATTCAGGATAAGTACCAATCATAGCGCTAATTCTTGCTCAATATCAGATACAATCTGATCCATTTGTTGAGTTTGGTTAGTGCTTTTTTGATTATCGATGCTTATCAATATTTTTTGGTTTTTATCAGCCAGAGCTTGTGCCAGCCGAGTCAACTTAACAGATACAGCGCTGCCAATAACGGTCATGGAACTGAATAGTTTGGTTAAAATGACGCGCTTATCTTCAACTGGCTTGGTTTGGCTCCTAATTTGCTCCGAGGCTTGCTGTGACAGCTCTAGGATTTTAATCTGCTCTAGATGGTTCGTTTGGTTGTCGTGGTCTAGTTCATCGAGTTCATATCGTAAGGCGGCTAAATCACCCTTAATAATCCTTCTTTTGTTATGATGTACTAATGACGACCGCTCTTAGAAATATCTTGCTAGCCATCAGCTCCCTACTTCTAATTACTAGCATTATTCCTTATTTACTAGACATTGTTAAACGGAAGACAAAACCACGTGTTATATCGTGGCTTAACTGGGGCATTTTGGGCGCGGTAGCCGGAGCCGCTGCACTGGCAGACGGACAGATTCCGGCCGCCATTATCTCTTTTGCATCGGTCATCGAGGTAATGTCGGTAGTGGTCTTAGGCTTGTACTACGGTGATCGTCACTTCGAGAAAATTGATATTTTTTGCCAGGCAGGCGCCGTAGCCGGTCTAGCCCTGTGGGCTACACTGCATAACCCGCTAATTGCCATAATCATCATCACCGCGGTAGATTTGATAGCCGCTTTACCAACCTACAAACACATCTGGCAAAAACCGCACGAAGAGACACTGGCATCTTTTGTAATTTGCGGTGTCGCCTCAGCGATAACATTAATTACTATCACCACTTTGGCTTTAAGCGGCTTGGTCTACCCAGTCTACTTGTTCGTGGCAAATGTCTGCATGTCAGGGCTAATAATCTATCGACGCCAAAGATTACGTACAGTTTGAATTTAAGCAGATAGTATTGAGCTAGCTATTGCATCGGCTGAGATTGTAGTAGTGTCAAAAACCATATCTCCAGGCTGTGGCTCCAAATTACAGTAGTAGTCTGCCACCATATCGGCATCGATAGCATAAGAAATACCGGGCACGACGCGCGACTGAGCTCGCGTTTGGCAGATTGTTAATGGAGCCGTCAACAGTACCGACACTAATGGCGCACCTATGGTAGTAGCAATCTGAGAAAACCGTTCCACCTCCTCTGGATATTTAGTGTGCGTTTCAACGATAGCGCTTCGCGGCAGTCGCAATAGTTGGTCTATTATGTAGGCGGCGCTGGAGTTAGCGATGTCGCGCCGCCACACGCTAGAGGCGGTGGGGTCGAGCATTCGCTTCAGACCGTCAACCTCTACGACGCTAGCATGGTCCGGCATACGCTGGTACAGAGCATTAGTTACAGAGGTTTTACCGGCGCCGATTGGTCCTCGGACAATATACAGTTTTTCACTCATTCAGAACAAAACTATACCATAATATGTATTTTTGTGCTATTATCTGCTCATGGGCATTACTTCGGTGTTATTCGATATCGGCAACGTCCTAACAGACGACGGCCACGATACCTATCTCACACACAGCGAGCATGGCTTACTGCGTCCAGCTGGCCCAATTGACGCTGCTGATGCGTTGGCTTTAACCGCACCGACGTTTCGAAAATATGCAGTCCAATCTACGTCTCAGGAAGCTGACTTTTGGCGCGATATTAACACTGCGCTTAGGACACGGTTTACGCCCCAAGAAATAGCTAAGGCTAAACGTTCGTCCCGGGCCATTAATCCTGAAACGCTCTTGGTTTTTAAAATCCTTAAGCAGCGTGGGATAACCATCGGCGTCATTTCTAACAGTTTATCGTTTTTGTATCAGGAATTATCTAAGGAACTGTTGCTTGATGATTATGCCGACAAGTCACTGTGCTTTTTATCGCATCAAACAGGTGTTCTTAAATCTAATGGGTTGTTTGAACTTGCCGCCCACCAGTTACAGCCTGAGTGTACCTTAATTATAGAAGACCGTAATAAGAACGTAACCTATGCCCGCTCACTTGGTTTTACTGTGGTCGAATATTCATTTTCATCAGGCGCCTTACTGTCCGAAGCGGTTACCAACGGTCTAAAAATAATGCGAACGGGTACTCACTAAATGTACGGCTTATTGGATAGAAGTATCTTACCAGTACGCTTGCGCGACGATAATTTAGATGTTCTCTTCAGGCCGCCCACTTTGACGCGCGGAAATTGTTCGAAAATCAAAGTAGCTGGCTCGATCTCGTGGCCAGGAATGAAGCTTCGCGCGCCATGTGCGTACGGGCTGGCTACAGAGAGGTCCATTCATTCGCCGACGACACTCATGACGGTCAGATACGAGTAGTAATGGCCAATGACACCGCTTTTATACTAGATGACCAAGTGCTGATACTACCTCGTTAAAAAATAATCGGTGATTCGACGGCACATGCAGTGGTCGACGACCGCATCCATAGCGCTTAGTTTAAGGCGAGTAGCTATATCGTTGGACAGCTGTAATCGGGGGCGATCATGAGTTGGACTTGGCGGTAAAATGAGTCACCAGCCCCGCCGCCGGAAGTGCCGTTCGTAATGGGCTGAATCGTAATTTTAGATACTGGTAGACCACTGATTGGCTGCAGATCGGCTGATATTTTATTGTTGCGGGCTGTAGCCAATTTGGTGTCAGGTGTAGCAGAGTTGACTGAGGATTCCAGTTCGACTGAGTATTTCTTGTTCGGATTAGCGGCGTAAAAAGCTTAAAAGTCAGCGAAGACGGTGCTTGGTTCTGGGGATGAACCAGATGCATAGGTGGCATCCTGCTTTCTTATTACTTCAAACGCATTAGGCTGCTTTTTGTTACGTACGGATGTCATATAACACCTCCTTTAGCTAGGTAATAATGAGACACCTCTGAATATAGCCGTTTTGTGTCCCATTTGTCTCACTTTTTGTCCTATTACCCCCGCAATGGGTTATCTAGACCCATACGCTCAGCCAAGCATAAGCATTATGACAAATTATTTTCGATGTGTTTATTTGATATATAATATGTGTTAATGAGGATCTCAACAACAAGTTTTAGGTATAAATGAGGCATAAAGGCTTAGAGGATCTAGAGTACGTTTATTTTAATAGTGTATCAAATAGTGAGGCTTACTTGCTATTGCATGGTATTCGTGGCGGTATAAATGAGGCCTGGTCAGATGCGTTATTTAGGAAACTTAAAGAGCGTGACGATACTGTTTTTGCCTTCAACTTTCCCTACATAACTCGAGGAGAGGATAGAAGTGGAATAAATACTCTTAAAGAGGAACTGGACGCCTTACAGATAGCTTATGATTTTTTAAAAGAAGCGGGTAAAAGCCCGATACACATAATTGGCAAATCATTTGGAGGGATAGTTGTTAGTCACTGGCTTTCACGAAATAGTGACGCAGGACAAACTGACGTTAGCATCATGGGTTATGTACCGGGTGTAGGCAATATGTTACCTGATGCCCTTCGCAGCAGTTTGCGAGTCGTAATTCAGGGTGAGTACGATAGATATGCTAGCCCAAGCCAAGTTATATCCGAATTAGCCGCCCATCAAGTAGCAGGTAAGGTTGTGGAAATTCCTGGTGCTGACCATAGCTATAGAAATATCAAAAGTACTAACCAGTTGGAGTATGAATTTCAAGAAAAAGCATTGAATGAGTTGTTGAATCTAATTTAGCAATACGAATCACTTGCTTTCTAAAAGTTATCGACGCGGAGTTGGCTAATTAGCATTGGCGATTGAATCGCGTGTGAGACATGTTAAGGTTGCGAAGTACGTCCAATAGCCCCGGCCAAACTAAAAAGACATAGTTTTTCTAGGTATTTTTAATTTGGAGGCTAAAGGGATCCGAACCCCGTGAGCAGCGCAGATGCGGAGGGGTTAGGTGGAGCAAAGCCACGCGCAGGAGCTGGCTCCTAGCATGGCTTTGCGGCAAAGCACGAAGTGCACTGTTCCGACTAGTAATGTCGAGGTTGTCAGTTGTTATATTGAAACCATGGCAATAAACGATCTAGCATTACCTATACCAATCGATGAACTGCGCCAAACGCTACGAGCACATGGCATTGTTCAGGCCAGCTTCTTTGGGTCTTATGCGAGAGGTGAGCAAAATGCTGATAGCGATTTAGATCTGTTCGTTACCTGTCGCCCCGCGACGAGTCTGTTTGACGTGTTTGATCTTCGGGTTGAGCTCGAAAGGCAAACTGGCATCAAAGTCTATCTGGTCACGAAAATTAATCGTAGCTTCAGTGAATACATAGAGCCTGATCTTATAGACCTGGACGTATCAAAGAACCAAAGCCTTATTTACTGAACGTTATCAGTGGAATTGACGCTATCGAGTCCTACCTACCGGACTGGGAAGCCTCTATCAACGGATCCTTAACTCTTTTTGTCCCTCAGCAAAGTCGTGTACTACCGCTCCCAATAAGGTTTGGTAGGGGATATTATTTCGTTTAGCCTTAGCCTTGATCTTAATCAAATCTAACTGATTTATGCGTAGTGTTATCGGTTTAGTGGAACGCAATTGTTGATGACGGTTCGCTGCTTCTTCAAGCATCTCCTTTGTTTTAGAAAGTTCAGAGCTTTCTTCAAATTCACCTTTTTCTAGCGATAGCTCCAACGACTGCTCTTCAGCGTCCAACACGAGATCAGCAAATGGATCAATTACATTATTAAGCATGGTTGTCTCCTCTTATGTACTCTTTAGTTAAGGCTCTACTTGGGTAAACGGTCTTTAGAAATATCTCATTTTTTGATGGATTAATTACATAAGGAACGGCATATGCATACTGCTTGATCCTTACCACAAACAACCGTTGATTTGTGCGCTTTGAGTTTGGGTGGGATAGATCTGCTATCAAGTCTTGGTTACGGATCGCGGCCAAGATTTCATCAAATCCAATGCCTCGAGTAGCTTTCAGAAGTTGATTTTTTTCTTCACTAAAGTTTATCGTGAAAGCCATATTATCAGCTTATATAATTGTACATGTTTTGTCAATACATATTATGTCGATGCATACTACTATTAACATGCTTACAAATACACTACATGTGATGGATGTACGCGTTATGAAGTCGGCATAGAAAGGTAAACTCACTCATGGACAAGCAACGTGATGTACAAACCATAAAGTTCAGTACAGAGCAGTTCTTAGCACTGCTGAAAATCATCTACCTCGGAAACTGGGTAGCAAATGCTCACCTCGGTGATGCGGAGACCAATCCCCGCCTTACGGAATATGAAGAAATAGAGAATTATGTATTTTCTCACGCCAAAGTTTTTGGATTGGCCGAGTACGTTGATGACGAACTAGCTGAAGATGGCGAATATTTTCCTCCTAGAATGTTCGAGGAAAGCCAGGATGTCATGGAAGCCATCAATGAATACGACGATGATACTTTCTGGGACGAACTGATAGAGTATCTGGCAGATCGAGATTTCACAAACCAATATTCAAAGTCAGAAATTCAGAAGATGACCATTGATGAGCGAATCGATAAACTCTACATCCACATTGATCGATGGGCCAAAGAATTCGACAAGCATAGCCCAGACACCCTGACTATCAAAACCTCACAGCAAGAACCCGCATAACCATGGAGCCTCGGTAGCAGTTAATCCAAAAGATAGGGGGCGGGTAAACGTTTCTTAACTTTTCTGATGGGAGATTTGGGACATAGATCTGTATTTCTGCCTCTAAATATCCTCATAATCGGCCTTAGTGGGCGTTGATTGTAATACTGCTGAAGTTCTATCTCGATCATCGTCGCTCAGCCAAGCATAAGTATAATGATAAACAACAGATATACTGTTTGAATAATTTTGAAGTATGCTTGAAACATGAATGATGAAGAAAATATCCGTATACAAGCAGAGGCAGACAAGGTAACCCATTTTACTACCGGTATTGCTGTCTTTCAGGATGGTAAGCTATTGGTCGTTCGACGGTCAAGCAATGATGAAGATTTAGCTGGTGAATGGGAACTTCCTGGTGGAGGAGTTGACGACGGAGAGACCATCGAACAAGGGGCTATTAGAGAACTATTAGAGGAGACAGGCTTAAAAGTAAACGAGATACTTGGTACGTTTGAGGGCTTTGACTACACCACGCCTAAGAAGCCAAAAGCACGTCAGTTCAACTTCAAGGTCAGTGTTAGACCTGGTGATATACAACTTACTGAGCACGATATGTATCGCTGGATAACACCCAGAGAAGTCCGCGATTTAAATACTAACAAGGTCATGGAAGACTGCTTAGTTAAAGCTTTTCAGTAAAAGATCACGTTCTTCTTATAAACTCATTGAAAAGTAACAAAGTATGACAACTAAGGGCAGCCAAAATTTTTACGCTTAACTGAATTGTTTTAAAAGTCTTTGTTTTCGGGCTCAGCTTATGCTCTTTTGTAGCTCCAAGATGACATCAAGATTTAGATTTAGAGTCATATCGCTATATACTAATTCTATGACTAACAAATTTTCATACCAATGTCCTGTATGCGGCTTACACTACGAAAACGAGGCAATAGCTAATGAGTGTGAGTCGTACTGCAATGAATATAACGGCTGTAGTTTAGATATAACTAAACAATCGCTTGAACGTAGTAAAGCAATCGAGAATACATAGATTCAATATGTACCGACCTTAAAGTTGCTAAGCACGTAGACTAAGAGTGTCAGGCTCCCGTTTTTTGCAACTGTCTGTCTAAACTTTCGAAGATTTATTTTGGGCTAATGTATGTGATATTTATAACACTTTTGACAGTTGACAGCTTTTAAACCGAGTATATAGTTATGGCTAACTTATATTGCTAACGTTTAAAACAAACAAGAAGAAGCATAAGTCCATCCATGATAGTTACAGCCTTAGCCCCGAAGATTATCGTCAACAGCGAGTGGACGATATAGATGCACAAGAGCGAGCCTTACTTGAATGTATCCGGGCACTGCAGGGTGAGAGAGCTATCATATTAAAGACGTTGGGAGTTACGGCGTTGCGACCATTTCCTAACGCTTCTACAGCACCAGTCTTAGGTGAAACTGCCTAACAGTTGGTAGCGCGGGCCCGCGTTATGACTTAAAGTTATGTTACCAGGCGCAGCTAACCAGGGTCAAATACTTAAGATTGGACAGGTGTTTGAAGTTTGCTAAGTAAGTTACCGGTTATTTTTAGACCTGCTTAGGAATTTGGGGTACTATACTACAATTATGGACTTACAGAGAAAACGTACAATCGAACGGCTGGCAGCTGCCAGCGGCATTGCTACGGCTATCGGCGGGACGGCCTACTTGTTAACGAAACGTCACAACAAAGAGGCGCACCTTATTACCCCACAGCCTGAGATTCTTAACACCGATCAACTCGAACCCCTCAAACGCTTGCTGGTAAACCGGGTGGCAATGGTAATAATTTGTACCCAGTACCCTGATAGGAAAAGGGTCATGGCCGATCTGGAAGTGACGAAGCATCAGGCCGATTATGGTACCGGCTACCTAATGCACTACGGGCTCGTTGTCCGGAAAGCAGGAGATAAGTCGACCAGGATTCCAGCTCATTACGATCCTGTTTCAGAGCTGGTCGACACCCTGCTCGACCCAGAAAGATTTCCTTTTAAAGAGATAGCGCTTCAGGAACGATTAGCCAAAAGAACGACTATATAATATATATGGTATAGTATAGACATGAATGGCCTGCTGAGTCGAGAACATGTCGTCCATGAATCGCTTGAGAGCCTATGTGACGACGCCCTGGTGCTTTCAAAAGACCACTACTCGAAATTTTCCTTAGGAGCGATGACGATACAGTATGCTTCCGCAAGCTGGCAC
>JBBRLU010000005.1:0-31715 GCA_038231175.1 Saccharimonadales bacterium (SeqCode)
CAACAAGCTAGTAGTGATCGCTTTAGTGTTTTGTATGGCTGTAGCTTTTGCTTTTGGAATGTTTGCCGAAAAACGAGCCATAGATATCATCGGTGTTTGGAGCTATTCGCTGTTCGGCTGGTCGCTGCAATTTGTTAGTTCCTTAGGGCTGCTAGCCTTATTTGGCAGAAAAGAAATTCCGCAGCTGTCGGCTACAAAAACTCGTAAAGCTATGCTTTTAGGATTGTTAACTAGCGTCGCCGGCGCCTTATACATTTATGCCCTCAGTATCGGGACCCTGAGCCGGACAATTATTGCGGCCAGCGGCAAGATCGCCTTGGTTATGATTTTAGCGGCCATCGTCTTAAAAGAGCGTAACTCGATCAAACTTCGGATAAGCGCTTTCGTACTGGCTATGGGCGGCTTAGCATTTTTGACGTGGTGATCTTGCCATTGTGCCTAGTCAGTAATTTCGTTTGCTATAGTTGAGCCATGACCTATGTAGCCTTGTTACGCGGTATCAACGTCGGCCCTGCCAGATAACTGGCACAACGACGCAACTATGAAATGCGACGTCATGTTTCTTTGGGCAGAGAATAATTCAGACCAGGTTCTCGGTGAACTTACCATAAAACCAGCTATTAATTCGATTAAATATGTCGACGGAGCCCTGCTATGGAGTGTGCCCCGAAATCAGGTTAACGAAAGCGGCCTGTTGAAACTAGCTGGCACTAATCTTTACAAACAAATGACCATCCGAAACTGTAATACGGTCCGCAAGTTAGCTGAACTTGGTAATTTTTAATAATCCAGGTATGGTGCACCCGACAGGATTCGAACCTACGACCTTTGGTTCCGGAAACCAACGCTCTATCCAGCTGAGCTACGGGTGCACGTCAGACTAGTTTACCATCTTGTCATCTTCTTGGGCAGAACTGTTAGTATAAGATCATGTCCGATTTTAGCCGCGCAGTCGTTATTTATAACCCCAACAGCACCGGGGATAGCCAGACCGTTGCCAAAGCGTTCTGCGTTGAGCTACGGAAACTAAAGCCCAAGTGTACAGTGGAATTGAAAGAAACGACCTATGCCGGCCACGGCGAAGAGCTTGGTTACAACTTAACGAAAAAAAGCGATGGTCGTATATTGCTAGTGTCGGTCAGCGGTGACGGCGGCTACAACGAACTTATTAACGGAGTCATGAGAGCGGTGGACGAGGGTGCTAGGACGCCAATTTGCGCCATCCTACCGGGCGGCAACGCCAATGATCACCACACATTTATAACTAATCGCCCCTTACACGAGGCAATTGCAGCTGGCGGTCTCACCAAACTAGACATTCTGAGGGTTGAGGTCGAGCAGACGCGCTACGCCCATTCTTATGTTGGTCTGGGCCTAACGCCGCTGGTTGCAGTGGAGCTAAACAAACATAAACTTTCAGCCGTAAAAGAAATGTGGCTGTCGCTCAAAACGTTCTGGCAGTTTAAGCCCTTTCAGATTATTGTAGATGGTAAACAACGCAGCCTCGACAGTCTGATTTTTGCTAATATTGGTGTCATGGCCAAGCATCTTACGCTGGACCCCGACGCCGGCCCGCCACAGGACGGTAAATTCGAGGTCTTACGCTGGTCCCACAATCACAAGCTGCGCTTGGTGCTCCAGTTATTAAAAACCGTCATCGGCAAAATAGACTCGCCAAGGTCGGTTACTAGCTTTAGGTTTACAACCGTTACGCCAACGCCGATGCAGCTCGACGGCGAACTACTGAAGCTAAAGGCCAAGCAAAAAGTTATAGTAACTTGCGCTGCTGGCAAGCTGCGAACCTACCGCTAGTAACTGGGGTACAATCCAGCTTTAAAACTCAGTAGTAGCATTGTCAGTAGGACCGCTGATAGCAGCAGGCGTTCTAATTTACGCACGGCTCCAGCTTGTTTGTGTAACCGATAGAGTAAGCATAAATAGAGTAGACTTAATCCAATTTGAAGGGCGAATTGTTTATTGTAGATCGACACAAATATTGCCAGGCCCATCAAACCAGATATTACAGCCACAGTTACAATTACCTTTTTGCCATATCGTACGAGTGGCGTCCGCTTGCCCATAGCGGCATCGCCAACCCGATCTTTGTAGTCCTTTGCTAGCAGTACGGGCGACAATAGTAAAAGTTGCATTGTAGTTAGTAGGATAAGATTAACCGCAGGCCAAGTTGAGCCTTGGGCGCTACCAAGCAATAGGGGTATGACACCATACCAACTAGCTAATAGAACGGTTGCTAAAAAGCCGCGTGACTGTATGGAAATTTTAGGTAAGGAATAGACCAGCCCTAGTACCAGACCGACGGCCGTTAGGATTAACGAGGCCGGTTGCACCAACAGAAGCTGCAAGTAACCGACTGTCACAAGGCAGACCCCACAAAATAATTGCACTTGCCAAAGACTAAGTTTGCCGTAGGCTAGCGGATTATCGTGTCGGTTATTCAGCTTATCCGTTTCAATATCAAGGTAGTTATTTAGGCTAGTGATTAGGGCGTACATGAAAAAAATGACGAGATAGCCTGTAAAAGCTTTTATCAACGAGGCACCGCTGAGGAACGCGACGGCAGCAGCCAGAAGACCGGAGTAGACTACATTTTGAGGCCGTGAGTTTTTTGAAAGTGCGCTACCAAGCCGTGGCGCGTCTCGAAGGTTCACTCCGATGATGGGTCGTGAGCGCTGTAAGTCAGGCTGTAAGCAACAAAAGAGATCAATGCGACCACTAAAAAGCCTATGTAATAAATAACGGTGCCGAAAATGCGTAATCCGTTACTAAGACCTCGAGTCTTAATGAATATCATATTGCCTACGGCAAAGATGTCGGCAAAGCAGATGACGGCTACTAAACCTACGGCCAGCCCCGCTAGACCACTAGACATGAATCCGTTAGCGGCGGTGTTATAGCGCGCTGCTCCCAAAACGTCACCAGCATTGACCGCAATAATGGGTAGTAAAAATGTAAAAACAAATAATACCAGCTGAGGTTTGATACTTTTGTTGGGATAGAACTGCTTGAAATAGTTGCCTTGAACATACAGTAAGTAGCAAATAGACACGGCCGCCAGTAAACTGATCGGAATATAGATAAAAGCAGGTAACTCACTGACGCCAAACGGTAATAATTTGATGAAGCCGCTAAAGAAATTTGTCACAACCTCAAAAATCGGCGCCAGGGCCAGTAGATTATAATGTGCAGGAAATGCAGGAATCTGCGTAGTTGTCGTAGATGGTGCGGATGGGGCAGATAGTGCGGACGGTGGTTTAGATTCCATAGTGAAAGTTTAGCATTACTAGTTATATGATCCGTGGTGCACCCGGCAGGATTCGAACCTACGACCCCTTGGTTCGAAGCCAAGTACTCTATCCAGCTGAGCTACGGGTGCGCGCCGTGTCTATTATCGTACCAGAGAAAAGTGCATAATAACAGGGATGACGACAATTACCGATTTTGCTGGCGTGCATGACGCCTTACGGCCGTATGCGATGGCGCTGCCAAAAGCTGGTGTAGCCTATACCCTCACGCGCATGCGCGTTCTGATGACCGCTTTAGGTAATCCGCAGGATAGCTTAAAAATCGTGCACGTGGCCGGTACTTCGGGTAAAACATCGACCAGTTATTATGTGGCCGCTATGTTGCAGCAGGCCGGACAACTCGTTGGTCTGACGGTCTCGCCGCATCTTGCAGAGATTAATGAACGGTTACAGATCAATCTGCTGCCGGTGTCAGAAGCGGCTTTCTGTACGGCGTTAGCGGAATTCCTGGCGCTGCTCCAGACCGTCGATGTGGTGCCGACTTTCTATGAACTACTGATTGCCTTCGCCTACTGGTATTTTGCTCAGCAAAAGGTAGATTACGCCGTTATCGAGGTCGGGCTAGGCGGCTTGCTGGACAGCACGAATGTCTGCGCCAGGACCGACAAAATTTGTGTGATTACCGACATCGGTTTAGATCATACGCAGATCTTAGGTATCGACTTGCCATCGATTACAACCCAGAAAGCCGGTATTATTCAGCCGGGTAACGCCGTCGTCTGTTTTAAGCAATCGGCGGCTGTCGATGCCGTCATCAGTGAGCATGCCAAGGCGGCGCAGGGAACATTAGCGGCCTACGATTACCAAGCTTTACCAGTAACCAATTTAACGCTGTTCCAACAACGCAATTGGCAGTTAGCGGCTCACGTCTACGACTATGCGCAGCAGCGTGACGGCTTAGCGGAGCTAACGTTTGGGCAGTGGCAACAGACGCAACTAACCTATATTCCTGGCCGCATGGAAGTCATCCGTCACGGCACTAAGATAGTGGTGCTAGATGGCGCCCATAACCCCCAGAAGATGCAGACGCTAGTTGCCAGTCTGCTGGCGCAGTTCCCGCAACAGCCGATGGCGGCGCTGGTAGCCGTCAAAGCCACCAAAGATATAGCCGCCACCCTCGAACCGCTGCTAGCTACTGCAAGCCATGTTATTGCCACAGAATTTATGAGCGGTTACGGCCAAGCTTATACCTCGGTTAAAGTAACGGAAATCATGACCGTAGCCGGGCCAGACGCCGAAGCGATTGCCGACCTGCCGACAGCAGTGAGAACTCTTTTGAAACGACCCGAGCCGCTGTTGGTAGTGACCGGGTCGTTATATCTGCTGCAGCAGGCCAGACAAGTAGTTAAGAACTGCTAGGCGACGTCGGTCTCTTCGCGTTCGTAATAGCTTGGATCGGCCGTCTGACCGCTGTGAACCCGTAACAAACGGCGATTGCGCAGCTTGGAAGTCCTGAGCTTGATCGTCACGTGGTTAGTAGATGTCGGTCCGGTTGATGTCTGTCTGATCATATGACCTCCTACGACGTTTACGTTACTTCTAAGTGTACGAAACATTCCCCGTTAAAGCAGTGAGATAGCTAACGTCGATCGTGTTAGAAAAGTCATAGTGAGGCCTAAGTATTAAGCCTATGCTAAGACTGTAACGTAAGCAGGAGAAACAAGATGACAGCGCAATTAGACCGTTGTAAGCCAGTAGACCACTCGTACTACGACTTCAACCGACAATTTGGACACGTCTTGACAGTCGACCGACTGACAACTGCTTAGGTTCGAGTTAAACATTAATTCAGATGGAGGATGCAACAATGAGCTTATTAATTTACATCATATTAGGCGGTATCGTCGGTTACGTTGCAGCTCGCTTGCTCGGCCGTGAAGAAGGTATTTTGGCCAGTATCATAATTGGAATCGTCGGTTCTTTTATCGGCGGCTACGTCTCGCGCTTGTTCACCGGCGGTGATCAATCGTTCTTAGCTTTCAGCACGATTGGACTCTTCTGGTCAGTCATCGGCTCGCTGATCCTGGTCGCTATCCTTAACGCGGTGCGCAAACCACGTCATAATTCTATCTAGTCTGATTCTGAATCAGCGCTCTGATCCCCTCCCAGCGAGGGGATTTTTGTTGGTAGCCGTTATAATGGTAAGAATGAGCAATTTAAGGGCAGCCATCTTTAGCACGCCGCTAGTTTTCGTGGACATCGAAACTAACGGTATCAATCACATCCGGGGTCGGGTGATCGAGGTGGCCGCTATCCGCGTCGAGAATGGCAAAGTTACCGACACTTTCCGGTCGCTTGTCGATCCGGAAACCGAGCTACCATATTTCATTACAAAGCTGACCGGCATTACCACTAACGACCTCAAAGGGGCACCGACCTTCGACCAGATTGCCGACGATTTGCAAGCCATCTTAAAAGATGCCATCTTCGTAGCCCACAACGTCCGTTTTGACTACTCGTTTTTAAAGCAGGAGTTTGGCCGGGTCGGGCTCAATTTTTTACCAAAGCAATTGTGCACCGTCAAATTGTCGCGGACGCTGTATCCGCACGTCAAGGGTCATAAATTAGCCGACATCATCGCCCGCCATAATTTTAGTTTCGCGGCCCGCCACCGGGCCTATGACGACGCCGCCGTGCTCTGGCAATTCCTGCAGTACATCGAAAAAAACTTTACGCCGGAACAAATTGAGATGGCCATCAGTAAGCAGCTCAAGCAGCCATCGATTCCAAAAAGTCTGCAGCCGGAACTGGTTAAGAATCTACCGGAAACGGTCGGCGTCTACATCTTTGAAGACGCCGATGGCCGGCCGCTGTATGTTGGTAAAAGTATCAATATCAAGAAGCGGGTAATGAGTCATTTCGGCCGTGACCACGCCGAGAGCAAAGAGTTTAAGATTTCCCAGGCGATAGAGAATATCACGACCTATGAAACCGGTGGGGAGCTGGCCGCCCTACTACTGGAGTCGAAATTAGTCAAAGAGTTACAACCGCTGTACAACCGCCAGTTACGGCGGACTGCTAAACTGACGCTAGCCAAACAGAAGCTGAATGATGATGGTTATCTGCAGGTGACGTTGGAAGAGGCCAGCCAGATAGATGCCAGCGTTGCCGGCCAAGTTCTGGCGGTCTACCCGCGTCGCAACAAGGCCAGAGACAGCGTTACGCAGCTGACTAAGTTATACGAACTGTGCCCTAAGTTAATGGGCCTAGAAAAGTCGAATGGTAGCTGTTTTTGGCGGCAGCTGCGTAAGTGCCGCGGTGCCTGCGTCGGGGTGGAAAGTGCCTTAAGTTACAACGCCCGGTTGCTGGCGGCTTTTGAACGGCAACGGATTAAGGCTTGGCCATATCGGGGAGCGATTCTTGTCGAGGAAAAGATTCCTGGTGCCATTAACGTCAAAGCGATCGTGGTTGACCAGTGGTGCGTGTTGGGCGAACTGACGCAGCAGGAATATTGTGCGCCGGTGCTGGAATCGCGGCCGCGCCACTTCGATCTTGATACCTATAAAATTCTGCAATCATTCCTGGCTAGCAAGCTCGATAGGCTACGTATTCAGCACATGACGCCGGAACAACTGCTGGCATTGAACGCCTAAGCGACACTACTTTTTAAAGCGGCTATAGAGCGGCCGCAAGCGGTGATTGGTTTCCAATAAGGCTTGGTGGCGCTCTAAAAAGGCCCAGTACATGGTAGTCCAAGCCGAGTCTTTAGCGGCGACACCCGATGGCCACCAGCGGCCCATCTTCTGTAAATAATTACTGCCGGAAATATATGGTTTACTAGCAAAACCGCCGTGGTCCAAGCCGCCGTCGGCGTACTGGCTCATACCGATGACGTTGGGCACCATCACCCATTCATAGGCGTCGACATACATCGTCATGAACCAGTCGTAAACCTGGCGCGGATCGTAGTCGGCCAGTAGCATATAATTGCCAAACAACATGAGCCGTTCAATATGATGGCTGTAGCCATAGCGCTCCAGACGGACAAAGGCATCGGCTAGCGGTGGTTCGGGGGCGTCCTGCAGTGTCCACCACCAGCCTGGCAAGGGTTTTGTCTGGCCTAAGAAATTGCTGTCTATCCAGTCGGCGGGTTTGTAATGGTAGAGGCCGAACATGAATTCGCGCCAGCCGATGACCTGCCTGATAAAGCCTTCTTTGCCGGCCAGCGGCACGTCTTGAGCGGCCAAGGCAGCCGCGATGACTTCGCTGGGGTGTAGCAGGCCGATATTTAACAGCGCCGAAACTGCCGAGTGAAACAAGAACGTCTCGCCGGCTTTCATGGCATCTTCGTAGGGTCCGAACTGGGGAAAGCGATTGGTGATAAAGTCGGCCAGCCAGGCCTGGGCGGCTACCCGGTTGGTCGGTAACCAGTTCGTGTCGTAGCTGCCAGGATGATCGGCGAAACGGCTATCGATCAGGCGTTTGACGTCGGCCGCGTGTTTCGACGGCGTCGGCGGGGTAATCGTCGGTAGTGCTACGTCACGTGGCAATGGTCGGCGGTTCTGGCTGTCGTAATTCCAGGAGCCGCCAACCGGCTTACCGTCGGCTTCCAACAGAATCCCTAAGCGCCGTCGCTGCCAACGGTAAAATTGCTCCATCTGTAGACGCTTCTGACTTTCGGCCCACTCGTTAAACAAGGTCGTCGGCGTCAGGAACATGGTATTAGGCGTGATGGCCAAGCTGATTGCATATTCCTTAGCCCAGGCTTCTAGTTTGCTTTGTGGCGTCTTGTCATTTTGACGCATAGCTACCAGCTCGGTGACGTGCTGCCGGGCGCAGATCTGGCCAAGGGCTTCAAAATAATTGGCCGGAGTGTCGTCTAATGACGAATACCAGACGGTGCGGCCGCTGGCCCGCAGCTCGTCGGCGTAATCACGCATCGCGGTCAGGACGAACAACAGCTTCTGCTTATGAAATTTGTAGCGCCGGTTCAAACCCCTGGACTCAATCAAGATTACCGGTGCTGCCGGTTCGGCAGCCAGTGCCGAGTGGTGCTCCAGCAGTAATTGGCTACCCCAGACTACGATCGCTTTCATGTTCTTGTCGCGGCCTCACGGTAACGGTCCAAGGCCTTCAGGCGAGCCGCTTTATGGTCGACGATTGGCGCTGGATAATCCTTGCCGATGACACAGTCGGCTTGCTCCTGAACCGCCATCGGCATGGTCCAAGGCTCTGCTAAATAGGCGTCCGGCACTTTCTTGAGCTCGGGGACAAAGCGGCGCACATAAGCACCGTCCGGGTCAAAGTTCTTCTGCTGCAACGTCGGGTTATAGAGACGTCGAAAGACCGGTGCCGGGTCAACGCCGACACTGGCGATCCACTGCCAATTACCATTGTTGTTGCTCTGATCGCCGTCAATCAGCAGGCGCATGAAGTGTTGTTCACCGGCGCGCCAATCAAGCCAGAGATCCTTGGTCAGGAAGGAGCCGACGATCAGACGGGCCCGGTTATGCATCCAACCTTCTTGTAATAATTGTCGCATGCTGGCGTCGACGATCGGATAGCCGGTGCGGCCGTCTTGCCAGGCTTTCAAAAAGGCCGGATTGTCGTCCCACTCCATACCGTGATAGCGTTCCTGGAATTCTTGGTTGGTATTCGTCGGGAACTTGAAGAGGATGTAATGATAAAATTCGCGCCAGGCTAATTGCCGACGCCAGGCGGCGGCACCTTCGGAGGATGGCAGCATGGTTTCGATTTCGCGGGGGCTGAGGCAACCGAAATGCAGGTAGCTGCTGAGCCGGGAGGTGCCGGCGAGCGCCATGATATTGTTTGTTTCACGGTAATGAATGACTGCGTCCTGCAGGAAGGCTTTGAGTCGCAGGCGGGCAGCAGTTTCACCGCCGCGGAGGACGTCGGGCGACAACAAGCCGTCGCCGGCCACCGTTGCCAGACTCGGCAATCGGCCGGCATCGAAGCCGGTCGGCAAAGCTGGCAATTTGTTGGGCAGCCGAGCGACGTCACGCCGGCCGACTTGCTGCCAGTTGTTATAAAAGGGCGTAAACATCTTGTGGGTAGTGTCGGTCTTGGTGTGCAGAGCATCGAGGTTACTGACCGCCAGGCGGCCGGGGAAACCGCGGAAGGCGACTGTATCGAGGCCCAGCTCGGCCTTGACGGTTTTGTCGCGCTTGATGGCGTACGGCGTGTAATCGGCGCTGTAGTAGACGGCTTCGGCGCCACTTTCGGTGGCCAGCTGCCGTAACTGCTCGGCGGCCTTGCCAGAGCGGATCACCAGGTCGCTTCCGCCGGCTTGTAAGCCTTTTTGTAAATCTTCCAACGACTCTAACAGGAAGCGGTTGCGATTGGCGCTGCCGTGGCGCCCATGCAGGATCTCGTCATTAAATATAAACACTGGAATAACCGTGTCGGCGTCGGCCATGGCGGTAGCCAGGGCGGGGTGGTCGTGCAGCCGCAGATCGTTGCGGAACCAGACTATGATTACTTTCATGTCTCTAGTGTAGCCTACCGGCTGCCAGATGGCATAGGGCAATGATCGAGTTAGATTATTTGCCGAAGCGGCGCTGGCGCTGCCCATAGTTGTCCATGGCGATCCGTAAATCGGCCTCGCTGAATTCGGGCCAGTTCTTGTCATTGAAAGCTAGCTCGCTGTAGGCGGCTTTCCAGGTCATGAAGTTGCTGAGTCGTTGCTCGCCGGAAGTCCGGATGATCAAGTCGAGCGGCGGGACATCGGGCGCGTACAGATGCTTGGCTATCAGATCGGCGGAAATATCGGCCGGCTCAACACCACTGGCGGCAATCCGTTTGACGGCGTCGACGATCTCTTGCTGACCGCCGTAGTCCAGGCATAGTAATATCGTGCCAGCAGTGTTATTCTCGGTCATTTTTTCAGCGTCGTGGATGGCCGTTATCAAGGCGGCGCCCAGTTTGGCCTTGGAGCCGATCACCCGCAGGCGGATATTCTCCTTATTAAACTCCTTGGCTTCGTGCTTCAGCGCCCACTTCAAAATTTTCATGATATCGCGCACTTCCTGCTTGTCGCGCTGCCAGTTTTCGGTCGAGAAGACATAGGCCGAAACGTAACGGACGCCGTATTTGAGCGCCGCTTTGGCGACCGTCTTCAGGTTTTGATAGCCTTCACGATGACCTTGGACGACACTGACGCCGTTAGCTCGGGCCCAGCGTCGGTTACCATCTAAAATAAGGCCTAGGTGGACCGGAATGTCGGAAGTCGTGGCTCGAACAGTCATTACAATACTATCTCATTAATCGTTACAAAATGCTATTTTTTTGCTTCAGTTTTTGGACGGCTAGGATTAGCCAACACATAGCAGTCGCCGAGCCTTAAGTAATAGTAGCGTCTTCAGCTGGCGCCGCCAGTTGCCGGGCCGAGATCTGCTGTCGGAAATCACGGATAATCCGGCCCTGGGCATCACGCTCGGCTAGATTGATTGAGAACGAGCTGACGGTGGCCTGGTACAAACGTTGGACACTCGGTGCTTCGAAGGCCGCGGTCAATAAGGGTTGTTTTCTGCCGTGCACGACTCTAGCGATGTTGTAGGCGGTCAGGCCCGTCGCTAGCTGCTCGCCGCTGGCAACCTGTACCGCCTGGATGGGGAAGTATAAGCCACCACCATCGTCAGCCGTAAATAAGACAAAGTATGCCTGTGGGGTACGGGTAACATTCTGAGAATGTAGCGAGCTCGGGTTTGAGCTCCAATAAACCGTCTCAAAATCCGGGCTGAAAGCTATGAACAGCGGCGTGTTGTGCGGGCTGCCATCAGCGTTCACGGTTGCCATCGCGGCGTTACCGACAGTCGAAACCAGTACCTGGGCCCGTTCGGTCCGTATGATTAGTTGCTCGTCCATCTAACCATGGTACACGGAAATTAGTTCCTGATACTGTAATATAAGCGTATATGCTTACCTCAGCCCTATTTTTAGCTACTTCGGTGCTCGGTTTGTTTGCAGCGGTGCCGGCCAGTACCAACTTTACGCTCAAAGATTATGACTTTGGTACCGGTGGCATCACCTCCTCTAGTAGCTCATATAACTTGAACGGTACGGTTGGTACCCAGACCGGGGCCAGTCAGACTAACGGGCTAACTATCCTTAACCCCGGTGAGAAGCCGACCCAGAACGCTAATGTGCCACCGGCCGCTACCTTAACCAACCTCAACAGTAGCTATAACAAGCTGCACCTGGTTATAAATACTGGCAGTAACCCCAGCGATGGCCGCTTTGCCATCGCCATCAGTAGCGATAACTTCACCACCACTAAATATGTTCAGACCGATAATAGTCTCGGCACTAGTTTAGCGATCGGCAATTACCAGACTTTCGTCCAGTGGGGCAGTGCCACTGGTTTTGACATCTTAGGACTGGTTGCCAATACCACCTACAAAGTCAAAGTCAGCGCTTACCAAGGAAAGTTTACAGCTAGCGCCTTCGGGCCGGTCTCCGTCGGCGTGGCTACCCAGCCGACGACGGTCAGTTTTACCGTTGCCACCACCACCAATGGCACGCCACCGTTTAGTGTCAACTTTGCCAGCCTCAGCCCTAGCACCGTCTTTACGGCCGACGCCAACGCCCAGTTAACACTCAGTACCAACGCCATCTTCGGCGGCGGCATCTACATCGTCGACACCAAGGGTGGATTAAATAGTACTAAAACTAGCTACACCTTGGTTTCGGCCACGGCCGACCTGACGGCTGCCAGCAGTGGTTATGGGGCCCAGGCGTCGAGCCTGAGCCAAACCAGCGGTGGCCCGCTTACTGCCGTCAGCCCCTTTAACGGCACTACTAACTCGGTCGGCCAGCTCAGTACTTCGCTGCAGCAGATCATCGGCCTCAGCAGTGCCGTAACCGGTGGTAGCGCTCAAATTAAATTCATGGCTAAGACGTCCAACAGCGTTCCTCCGGCGAGCGACTATACCGATACCCAGACCATAATTGCGGCCATGACATTTTAGGGCTTGCGTTATGTATAATGCTTATGCATAATAAGGCCAAGTAATATAAACAAAAATAAAAAAATAACTAATCTCTCAGGAGAATCATATGTACAAATCAAGAAAGACAGCAGCCCGTGCAACTGCTGCGATCGTTGCCCTAGTCTTAATTGCACCAGCAGTATTAGCTAGCGTTGCCAGCGCCGCCTCATTGTCGGCAGTTACCATCCGCTTTGACCGTATGAAAATTAGCACTCCTACGACCGGCACAGTCTGCGCCAAGCCGGCTAGTGCTACAACGGTTGCCTTTGCTAAGGTAACTTTCCCGACTGGCTACACCTTGGGTGCAGCAGCGACATTTACAGTTGATACCACAAACACTGCCTGGCCGACCGGTGCTGTTGCCTGGACAGGCATCACCACAGCTACAAGTGTTACCGGACAGGCAGTCGTCTTTCCAAGTGGCGCGTTAACGGCTGGTACGTTGTATTGTTTCAACTGGAACAGTTCTACGGCAGTGCAAGTAACTGCTAGTGCTTCTACATCCAACACCGGAGCAGTTGAAACCGATACCGCAGGATCGGTCCCTATTGATAATGCCAGTTTCACAACTAACAGTATTGCTAACGACCAGATTGTCGTCACGGCATCAGTGCCACAAGCTTTCAGCTTTGCGCTCAGCGGTAACACCGATGCTCTAGGCACCATTGCCTCCGGGACCGTATCGTCCAGCCCGACCGCCAGGACAGTTACAATCAACACTAATGCAGCCGGTGGCTACATGGTCTGGGCGCGCGATATCAACACCGGACTTCTTTCGGCGAGTGCTAGCAATACCATTGCTTCTACGACGCCAGGCGCCAACAGCACCCTGGTCGGTTCAACGGACGGCTATAACACCGGGGTGACGCAGACCGGCGGCTCGACAGTGGCAGCTGCCTTTGTCGGTGGCGCGATCGGAAAAGGTGGTGGCCTCAACACATCCTTGCAGACGCTTGCTTCCTCGACCTCACCTGCTACCAGTCACGTGCTGACGCTCACCAACAACGTTGCCGTTGCCGGTTCTACTAAAGCAGCAACCGACTACACAGATACCATTACCGTCATCGCCGCAGCCACGTTTTAGCTGTATCTTGACAACTTATGACAGCCTGGGCGGTCCGGGCTGTTTTTGCTATAATAAAGGGTAATGCTTAAACAAAAACTATTTGGGATGTTCGGCTTAGCACTGCTGACGTTGAACCTCGTAATGCCGGTCACGTTTGCTGCAGTCAACCCATCCGAACAACCTGACGCTGGTTTGTCTCTGCAAGTCAGTCCATCGCCCTTAGTCGTCAGCACTAAACCCGGTGAAAGAAAAACGGTCGAAATAAAGATCTATAACGCCGGCCTCACAACCGAGAATCTAAAGATTGCCCTCCAAGCCTTTAAAGTTAATCGTTACAACAGCCAAGTTACTTTACAGCCCAACAGCCCGGTCGAGGTCGCTAGTTGGGTTTCCTTTGCTAACCCCAACTTTTCTGTTAAGCCCGGCGAGCGCTTTACCGAAAGGGTGTTGATAGATACTCCAGCGTCGGCCGGCTTTAATTACAACTTCGCGCTCATCGTTAGTCGCCAAATACCATCAAAAGCGGCACAGGGCCAGTCGGCTATTCAGGGTTCCGTGGCTATCTTTACCTTACTTAATATTGATCGTCCAGGCGCTAGTCGCAAGCTGGTGGTCGACAGCATCAAGACTGATCGCCGTGTTTACGAGTATCTGCCAGCTGAGATTACCGTCAAACTGCGGAATGATGGTAATACGCTGCTGCTGCCAGGCGGAAATGCCTACATTCAGCGCAAATCGGATAGCATCAAGCCGATATCGGTCTTGGCGCTTAACCCCGGCAGCTTGTATCTGTTACCGGGTGTGCAGCGAGAGTACCAGGTAAAATGGACAGACGGACTGCCGGCTTACGTTACCACGCAAGAAGCAGCCAACACGCCACCACAACAAAATCTTTCTTGGAACTGGCGTGACTCCCACTTCCGGATCGGACGCTACGTGGCGCGCTTTATCGTGGTCTATGACGACGGCAAGCGTGACGTTCCGGTTGAAGCTGAAACCAACTTTTGGGTCTTTCCCTGGAAACTGATACTCGGTGCTTTGGTCGGGGTAGTCGTACTGGTGATTGGCCTAGGCGCTATGGTGCGCTTTGTCTATAGGGTCTTAAAACGCAACCACTCCAAATACCGTGCCTAAGGTACTGCAAAGTTGGCGGTACATCGTTGGCCTTGTATTCCTTATGCTGCCGATGGTAGCAATCCCAACCGCCGCAGCGGCAGCCGCGGCAAAGTCTACGGCCATTCCCCTCAGTGGCATCACCATTGCCCCGGCCTTATTAACTGCCCAAATTGGCTCCAAGCAACCGCGAACAAGCACTACGATCGGCGTGCGCAATAACTTTGACGTGCCAGTGACCGTGTCGGCGGCCCTCAACGGCTTCGACATTCGTAATAACGCCTTAGTGCCGACAGTAACGACTGAAAAAACGCTAGCCGGTGTCGTTAGTTTATCTCCGGCAGAAATAGTCATCCCGCCCGGCAACTCCAAAAATATTACCGTCGAGGTCAGTGACACCGCCAGCCTGGCGCCCGGTGGCCACTATTTATCAATATTGTTGACTGAAACGGCATTCGGCAGTAGGCTAGACGCGCCGCAGCTGTCGCTGAGACCGGCTGTAAGCGTCACGCTCTATGTCATCAAGGAGGACGGAGCTATCCGGGGTATAAAGGCGCGGTCCCTACGACTCAATCGCAGCCTTTTCAGTCTGCCAAAAACCGCCGACGCTACTTTCTTTAACGACGGTAACGTGCAGAGCGTACCACGGGGCGTTATACGGCTTAGTGACAGTGCCGGCGGCGCGGTTCTTAGCCAGGGAATACTTAACCAGCAATCGGTACCGGTGTATCCACGGGCAACGGTCACTTTGCAAGCCCAGCTCCAAGAACAAGCCATTATCCGGTTGCCCGGTCGCTATCAAGCCTCGTTACAGTATCGTTATGACGGCCAAGAATCAACGCAGAAGCTGACAAACAGCTTCTGGTATGTCCCAAAATCGTTCGTTATTGCCTTGCTGCTAATTATAACAGTGGTGGGTTTAGCTATGTGGCCAGATAACCGACGCCGGATTCGTCGTTATTGGCGCCGTGTTCGTAGGTCGCGGCGCCCGGCTTTTGTAGCGCCAGATCCATCAAAAATTGCTGAGATTGAGGGTCCAAATAGTGGCGTTTCAGCCTCCATAAAACAGCCCGCTGCACAGCGCCGTAAAATTGACGACATACGTAAAGTCCGGTAGCCGACAGCATCCCCGTAATCACGGCTCAAAAAGCTGTGGATAAGCTTGAGAATTATGGCAAATCTTAGTATAATTTAAGTAAATGAGAAACAAAATCGCCAAAATTGTCTTTGGGCTAGCTATTGCAGTTTTTTGTGTTTTTCTGACAACTATTCCCGCTGGTGCGGCAATCAATTCCCAGATCAATTTTCAGGGAAAGATTACCAACCCGGATGGCACTAACATCGCCAACGGTAATTACTCGATCGTTTTCAGCCTCTACAATGTCGCTTCGGTCGGTACTGCCATCTGGGCGGAAACCGATGTCACTACTGTGACTGATGGCGTTTTCCAGGTTAATCTGGGCGCCAGCTGTCCGTTTCTGACGGCCAACGTCTGTAATAACAGCACACCTATCGATTTCAATAACAGTTCGATCTACCTCGGTATAAAAGTTGGCGCCGACCCCGAAATGACACCTCGTGTAGCCTTTACGGCCAGCCCCTACGCCTTCAACTCCGACAAGGTTGGTGGTCTCACGGCCGCGCAACTGCTTCAGCTCAGCCCGGGCAGTCAACAGACTGGATCTATTAATGTCAGTGGATCGATAAATACGGCTAGCACTTTGTCGGTGCAGGGAGCGAACGCCTTGACCTTGGGATCGACTACGAATTTTGGAGCCTTATTGTTTCAGGACGGGACTGCAAATAACAGAACAATAACGGTCAGTAGTCCGGCTTTAACGGCTAGTTATGGTTTGACTTTGCCAACCACTGCGCCCACTTTGAGCCAGTGTTTACAGTCTGGGTCAACTACAGCAAGTCAGCTTATATTCAGCTCGTGCAGCGGAACGGTAGTTACCTTGCAGACGGCCTACACCAGCGGTAGCGCCGGCACTCAAGTCATCGCCCTCACAGCAGCTAATCTGGGTATAAAAATCCAAGACGCAGCTACCACAGTCGGTACGTTATTCTCGGTAACCAGCAGCGGCGGCACGAGCTACTTAGGGGTCACGAATACGGGCGTCAGTGTCGCGGCCTTAAATGCCGGTGCCGGACTGATACAGACTACGGGCGGACTGACAGCTACAGGAGCTCTTAGTTTCAACGCCACGGGAACGGCGGCGACTCTTATCGGAAATGTGGGCGCGCCGGTCACTATTACGTCATCGGGACTGAACGTTACCAGCGCCGGCGTAATCAGCGGGGCAACTGGCTACAGCCAAAGTAGTGGCAACTTTGCTGTCAGCGGCACCGGTACTTTTGGAACGGGCACCGGGCAAGTTGCCCTGAATGGAGCCACTACTGTAACTAATGCAATCGCTGCCACCACATCATTAGCTGTTGATTCGGGAACCATTACGCCAACTACCGACCAAGTAGTGATCAGTAATGCTGCCAGTGCAGGTATTACCACGGCTGGAGTTAACGGCCTGTATGTAAATTATAAAGGTGGTGCCGCTGCTGTCGAGTCATCAGGAATGCGCATTGACTTTGCACCAGGCGGCACTAGCGGTGGAATCTGGAGCGGACTTCGCATCGCAGCCGCAGCAACTGGTGCGGCGTCCGGTGTCACGGAATACGGTATAAAATTAGAAGGTCCGACAGCCCCCGGTATTGGAACGGAGACGGCGATTTATATTGGCTCCGGCTGGGATGTTGGTCTTGACATCCAGTCCGGTGGAATACAGTTGGCCAATCAGACCGATCCAGTTGCTCCGGCCGCTAATAATTTACGCTTGTATGCCAAGACTATCGCAGGACGCGTGTTGCCTAAATTCATTGGTCCATCCGGTGTCGATACACCGATTCAAGCCAACCTAGGATTCAACCGAATTTCCTACATGAATCCAGCCGGCGGTACCGTCTTAACAACCTTTGTCGGTGGCTCAGGCTCACTGTTTACGAACACCGGTACGGCCAATAACCCGACGCCACTCAGCACAAATCTCCTGACCTCGACCCGTCGAGCAACCTTTAGCTCGGGCACGACGGCCGGTGTAGTCGCGTCGCACCGCCAAAGCGTACAGCAAGCGTGGCGTGGTAACGCTGCTGGCCTCGGTGGTTTCTTCTACACGATTCGTTTTGGAAGCGAAGCCATAGTAGCGGGTAACCGAGCATTCGTTGGGCTATCCGACTCTGTGGCGGCACCGACGAACGTCGACCCTACTACTAGTACTGCCCCAGGAAAAATGGGATTAGCAATTAACGCTAATACCGGAAACTGGAAATGGGTCAATAACGCAACGGGCACGGCCCCGACAGTCGTTGACCTAGGCGCGAACTTCCTCGTAGACACAACGAGCTTGTATGAGCTTATTATTTTCTGCCCACCAAATGGCTCAACCGTAACCTACCGGGTAACGAATCTATCAACCAACACGAATGGTAACGCCCAAGTAACTGGCACGGCCACGACGAATATTACGGGCAATACTACATTCCTGGCCCCACAATTCTGGATTACCAATAATGCAACCGCTGCTGCTGCCATACTTGGTTTTGGTGGTTGGTATCTAGAGAGTGATCTGTAGATCAAAACAATTATTAAGCCAGCTCCACAATTTTCCGATATTAGGCGGGTTCGGCCTGTGCAACCAACTACCTCTAACGTAGTAAGACCAAAAGTATCACGTAAACTTTGGATAGCTAGCATAACTATTGCAGCGCTCTTAGTGCTCGTGGCGTTTGGCACCGTACAACTGATACATAAGCGTCAAGACACCCAACCGCTAGACGGTAAGGCCAGCCTGGACCTAGTAGAAGCGCGGATAAGTAAGCACTTTTTATTGCCAACAGACGAAGTCCCGGCGCTCGCCACTATAACCGACGCTTCAAAACTCAGTACGCCATTTTTTAAACGAGCCAAAAATGGTGACAAGATTTTGATTTATCAAAAACACAAAATTGCCATTATGTACCGAGCCAGCATCGACAGAGTCGTCGAAGTCGGACCGGTGTCGCTAGGAAATCTGGGCCGACAACAATAAAAAAGATTACTTCCTAAAAATTAGGCTGTTTGCTAGAGTAATCTTTATACGCGTGATTCGGTTAAAACGTTGTCGTACTCTACCGCTCAGAATTTTGAGGCGCATCGAGGTAGCAGGACACTGATTTTCGGCGGTTGGTCTTATGGTAGTCTTATAAAACTTTTACGCATGAATAATTGTAATCGAATCGACCAGAGATATATTGGGTCAAGACGACACTGCCGTTGGTGGTAAGCGCTGGCAAAGCACAGTTAGCTTGGGCGCTCTGCTGCGACGAGGCACCGGCCAGCCAGCTCTTCAGACCGTTCAAGGGGCTGCCGGCTAGGGTAGGTCCAACGATCTGACCCCACTGGTAGCCAGTCGAGTACAACCCGACACCTTTGACGCCGATGGAAGCCAGGTAGTTGACCATGCCTTCTAGATCGGCCGTATTAGCAAGCTTGTTCGACTCCCAACTGTTAGTCGTTTCGACGTCGAGCCACCAGGTGTAACTAGACGGGCTGATGACCCCGCGAATGGTCGCGTCGTCGTAAGCTTTGACGTAGCCGTAGATGTAGGCGCAGGCCGGGGTGTCAGTTCCGTCGCAGGTGCCGTATGGGTTGCCAATGCCCAGTCCATGGTAGCTATTGTCTATCGGCCAATAGCTACCGCCAAGACCGGGGTTGGCGGTGTTGACGTACAGGGCGGCGGTATCTTGGCCAGCCAAACCCTTGGACTGCTGGGCCCAGGATAATTCACCGGCAAAACAGGGGTTGGTATTATTGGCTAAGCCATTATTAAGGCCGACGATACCAAAATACTGTCCGCTGGGGTAGGGCTTATTACATTGGGGCCAGGAAATGTCGTTACCGAGTGGCACAGTAGCGCCGCTGCTGGGTTTGGCGGCCGTCGCATTGCCGGGCCCGATGGCGCTCACTAGGATAGCGGCGGTAGCTAAGAGAATTCCCCTGACAATGCCTTTGTTCATATCTCTATTATAACCGAAAAAGGCTATCGTCGTAAGCGCTTAGTCACTTTAGACGTAAATCTTGCTACTATAAAGGCTATGACTTCTATTTTGTTACCGGTCGTAGCCGCCGTCACCTGTGCCTTATGTAATGGTTCTGCCGCCGTCTTGCAGAAGATTGGCGCCGACAAAGTCCAGACCGTTAGTAGTTTAGACGCCACTTTACTGTGGCGCTTATTCAAAAATAAACGCTACACTGCCGGTATCGTTCTGGACCTCATCGGCTGGTCATTGACGCTCTACGCGGTCCAATATCTACCGCTATTCTTCGTGGAGGCCGTCCTGGCTGCCAGCATCGTCGTGACGGCCTTGTTGGAACGATTTACCCAACACCGGTTGCTGCCACGTCGTGCCTATGTTGCCATCGGCTTAATTATGTTGGGATTGGTACTACTGGCCTTGGCCGCTTCGCTGGACCGGGCCGATCCGATTAGTCAGACGTTAAAAATTATAATTACTTTCTCGGCGCTGCCGCTCGGCTTGGTGGGCTGGTTTCTGGCCGGTCGTAAAAGCAACCGCTCGGCCCTGGCTTTAGCGGCCGTCGGTGGCTTCAGTTACGGCATCACTTCGGTCATCGGTCGTATCTTTGAGTTCTCGCAGCCGTTGTGGCATACCATTTACAGCCCGCTGGTGTTCGGCTTAATAAGCAGCGGCGCCATCGGTATCCTGCTATTTTCAACCGCTCTGCAGCGCGCCCAGGCCACCACCGTCAATGCCGCCATGACGGCCAGCCAGACGGTCTTTCCAGCCATTATCGGCATCGTGTTCCTAGGTGATTCCGCCCGCAACGGGCTATGGTCGCTAGTTATCAGCGGCGGTCTGCTGGCGCTGTCGGGAGTCCTGTTGTTGGCTTTCAGCCCAGCCGCCGTCAGGACTACAGACTAGCGACAGCCAGCTGTAACGCCCCGAGCACACCGTTCGTCGGCCCGCTAGCGGCCATGATATAATCATCCAGATCGGGGAACGCCAGGTAATCGTTGACCAGTGCCGCCACCTTGCTGCGGATAGCCGGCAGTAATCCCTCGTGATCGGCTACACCGCCGCCTATGATTACCAGTTCGGGGCCATTGGTCAGCATCAGGTTGTGGATGGCTAACGCCAGATAGGTGACTTCTCGATCCCAGACAGCCGGATCAGTTATGGTCTCGGCCGCCTGAGCATATCGCTGGTGTAGGGCCAAGCCGCTAGCCAGTCCCTCTAAACAGTCGCCGTGAAACGGGCAACTGCCGCTATAGCCGTTCGCCAAGACTTCGTGGGGTATCCGGACGTGGCCCATCTCTAAATTCCGGATGCCGTGGACGATTCTGCCCCCGCGGACCAGGGCGCCGCCGATTCCAGTGCCGACCGTCAGATAGATAAAATCTGCTACCTGTCTGGCAACGCCGAAATGCAGCTCGCCGAGGGCAGCGCAGTTAACGTCTGTTTCCAGGCTGATCGGTAGCTGTAGGCGCGCTTCGAGCAGCCCTTTTAGATCGACCTGCTCCCAACCGGCTTTGGGCGAATGGTAGATATGACCAAAATCAGCGGCGCCAGAATTGAGCTGTAAGGGCCCGAATGAGCCGACGCCGACCGCCCGGACGCTCTTGTAGCCTCCAAAGAAGGCCGCGATCGCTTGCACCGTAGCGTCTACTCCTACGGTCTTAAAGGTTACCTGAGCGGATATAGTGCCTTGATCGTCACCGACGGCACAAATTACTTTCGTGCCGCCGATTTCAATACCACCATATAGTTGTTGGTCCATCAGCTAATCATAGCAAAAAATGTCTAAAAAAATCGGCTACATGTGCATCATGTCGTGGTCGCCCATCGTTGCCGAGTGGGTTTCGTAGCCCCACTCCGACTGCCAACTTTTCATCTGGGTCAGTTCCTTACTCTGGGAAGTGATGATATTGGTGGCCAGATCTTTGACTTCCTGGTGTTTGGCGTTAGTAAGTGCGAGGTTGGCCATATCGATGGCGCCCTGGTGGTGTTCGATCATATCGCTCAGGAAGGCTTTATCGAACGCTTCACCGGTTTTGCCGGCCAGACCGGACGCCGCATCGTGCATCGATGTGCCCATGGTACTTGGATTGGTCTTTGAGCCGTGCATGGCATAGAGATTCTTGATATTCTGGTGATCGCCGTTAACGGCGTAGGCCGCAACGGTACCGCTAGCCAGCACGCCAACGATCAAGGCGGCGACGGCAATAAGTATAGATTTCTGGTTCATAGATTTTCTCCTAAAATAATATGTTTATAAAAGATTAGAACGAAGGAGCTATAAGCCGTCGGCCAAGTGACCGCAGAGTAACACCCTATCCGGGGGTTTCCAGCTACTGAGCAGTCGCACTAGCTTGACGATAAAGGCCAGGGCGATCAGCAGTAGCGAGACGGCGGCGATACTGACATAATTCGGCTGCCAATCCTTGTCATTAGGCTCAGGGTTAGCCAGCTGTTGGCTACCATCGTCTTTGACAGCAGTGGTACAGACTACCTGACAGCGTACGGAATCCGGTGCGTGGCCGGACAGGCCCTCCATAGCGGCCATCGCTGGCTGTTGAAATCCGACATGGCTAAAGCCAAAGCTAAAGATGGCAAAGCCGCTGACAATCAGGGCTTTGCCTAGCTGCAGTATATTAACGCTGTGCATGGTTGTATTATACTCCATCGGCACAGACCCGGGTGGTTCAGGAGGACCGCTTTAACAACAGCTCAAAGTATTCGGTGCCACCGAACGGTATCTTCTGCTTGACGTGCTTGGTGCCGACCAAGGTATCGGCCGCGAAGACCGTAAAGGCGCCGTAAAAGTCGTTGATCTCGTCCATCGATTGCGTCAAGTAGTCCTTTTTAAGCACGTCGTCGAACAGCCCCAGTTGGCTGCGGGTGGAGGGGGTCAGTTGGTACAGATACAGTCCCATCGACCGCACCACCATGTGTTTCGGCCGGTGATCGAATAGCCGTGAGATCCGTTCCCAGATATCCTGGTTGGTGTAAAAGGTCGAGCGGTGCATCCGTTTATCGCGCCAGCCGCCGCCCATCGAGAATTCCACCCAGACGCAGACGCCACGGGCCTCGACGCCGCGGTAGCGCAGCTTCATACCGGTGGTCTCAACTAAGAAGTGCAGACAGGAGCGCAGGTAGGCGTCATTATTAGACGGCGACTTGACCACCCACTGCCGACCGACCATACCCAGATGAGTCGGCTGATCGTCCATTTCGTAACCGCGCAGGCGTTCGTGCCAGTACAGCCCGTTGATACTCTTAAAAACATTCTTACGGAGCAGGCCGTCGTCGGCTTCTAAGAATTTCATCGGGGTATCGATGCCGTGGGCCCGCAGGCGGCTGCCGAAAGCATCGGCAATGCCGGTCAGGTCTTCCAGTTCGATGCTCTTGTAAAAATCGACCAGGTTGTGATGATCGAGCTTATCGAGCCCATCCGGTTTGTGCCAGCCGGCCGCCATCTTGGCTAGGAAACGGTTCGGCCCGATACCGACGTTAACCCGCATCCACTTACCGACTTCACTGAACATCCGCTGCTTGATCTCGTAGCCGATGTCTTCCAATGAGCGGCTATTGACCTGCCGCGTACCATGAAAGTCGATGATACCCTCGTCAATCGATTTCATCTTAATGTTGGGCGAGTAGTCTTTCATGATCCGGATCAGGTTCTGGTACATGAAGGTGTATTTACTAGGGTCGGTTTCCAGCATGATAAATTCCGGGCACAGGGCCAGGGCTTCGGTGCGCCGGACGCCGACCTTGATACCGAGCGCCTTGGCTTCGTAGGAGGCGGCAATCACGCAGCACTCCTTTGACAAGCGGTTAGTGACGCCCATCGGCCGGCCGCGCAAGCTGGGCCAGGCCTGCTGCTCGGCCGACGCAAAGGCGCTATTAAGATCGATGTGCATGATCTGGGCCTCCTCTCGGTTGAGTCGCAAGTTGGCGTTCATGGCCGCTCGGCAATCATGGCTATTAGCGTCCAGTTAAGGCGTTCGGCGTCAAACTCCAAGCGGTAACCATTGGCACCGTCACTGACATGAAAGACGTGGATCATCCGTTTACCTTGGACCGTCGGGTGCCGTAGGGCCAGCTCGGTCAAGATAATCTCCTGACCACGCCAACGCATCTTGTACGGCACGCACAACGAACTGATGTCACCCTGTTTTCGAAAAACAGTGACCACATCAACCCGCTCATTAATTTCAATCGTTGGATCCATACAAAAAACCTCACAAATGTTACTAGGTGTAAACGGAATTTGTTTGTGAGAGCTACCTGGTAAGCGTGATAACCGTTCGTTATCAATACCGTGACAGGGAACTAGAGCATGTTAGCGCACAGGGACCGAAGTATGATTGCCGTAATTGTATGAAGCCTGCAAGGTAAAGGCGGAGCCAGTCCTCGTATAGCTATCCTAGATTATACCAAATACCTGCGTAATAAGAGGCACTATACTGTTTTGTAGGCTAAAATTATACCCACCGGCTAATAGTCAAACCTGCAACCCATGATTCGGGTATGAAGACCAAGTTCCGCTGTACCAGGTCAGTCTTCGGTTAGATCGTGTACTTTGACTTTCCGGCCCGAGCGGCAGCAATTGATACTTTGAGGTGCTTACGGTTCTCAGGACTGCTATTAAGATAATTCGTTTCGACCTGAGCATTATATTATTCCAAGGTCATGACAACGACGGCCAGGCCGTCGTTACGGGTAATAAGCAGTATATATTTATCGTCAACGACTTGATTAAAATAGGCTTTGGTACCTTTACGAACTTTGAGATTGACGTAACATTCATGATTATTAGTACTATATGCTTAAGCTTACGAACTGTGAAGGCTATCGGTTAGCACGTGCAGCGATGGCAAACTGCATAAAATAAGCCTCGAGTGTCTGGTCGACTTTGTCGGTGGTTATCGACTCGGCGAATTGCTCGCGGGCGTATAACAGTTCGCGTAGGCCAGGGCGTTTCTGGTCCGCCCAAAGCCGGGCGGTTTCATCAATCAAATCCAGCCCTCGATAGAAAGCCGCTCGGCATCGTTCGTGGTTGCCTTGACGCTTCGCATTAAGAGCTCTTCCTACCTCAGATCCGATGTTCCCCATCTGATTAAATACGTCCATTTCGGCCCATTTGGTGGCGCTAAATTGATGGCTAGTCATAAACAACTGCCTGCACTAAATCTATTATTTGTTGTCGAGTGTCTAGATCTAAGACATCCTTAGATGCGTTCCCTTGGCTAGGGCGAATATTTATCATGGAATCGAATTCAATAAAATCGTCGGTTCCATAATCCTCTGGGTGTAAGTTAATACCCCATAAATTATTTTGTCTAGAACCGTGTTCTATTAAGTAGGCTTCACCGTCGGCATGCATGCCCATATCGACAATAAAGATATTTTTTACAATATCAACATCGACTTTAACTAATGAGCCGTACATTTTCTTAGCCATAACCTTCAACTCTGCTACTGTTATTCTTTCTACGACTTTCATAGATTTATTGTAGCAAACAAAAATACTTTCCCACCAACAAGACCTCTTAGCCAACAAGATTATAAGTAAACAATATCTTGCGCTGAAGATGATCACTATTTGGAAACATATCTACCAGCGATATGGTACTGAATTGGTAGCTTTTGCCGATTTCAACGTTACTACAACGTTGATCGGTAATATGCGGCAAGAACCCATTGCCAACAAATTCCGGTGTGTTAAATACCAAGGAAGCTTTGTCGCCCAGTAGTAGTAGGCCGTGATGAAGTCTCAGTATATCTTTGCTCGACGCCAACAGTTTTACGGGTTCATCTTTATTTTCACCGAGCATGACAGAATTAGTTACTAATGTTGTGAACGGCCTAGTCGCTTCGGCTAAATCTCCTAAAGCACTAGCTAGCTTGTCAACCTGCCAGTCGGTTTTGAAGGTGTCGAGCAGGGTAATGTGTAGTGGCCATTCGGTCGCTGGAAAATTGAGTCCAGGATTGTGCTCCAAGAAACAGATTACCGTGTATTTCTGTGAGTATTGCGCTGTCATTTTAGTCTTATCAGTAATTTAATTAATAATGATAGCGACAAGCTGAAATTCTAATTTCGTCATCCTTAGTAGTATAGACTAAGCGGTGTTCGTCGTTGATCCTTCGCGACCACGATCCCGACAGGTCACCTTTAAGCGGTTCAGGCTTCCCGATACTGGTCAGAGGGTCGCGTTGGCAGTCTTTGAGAAGCTGGTTAAGCTTCTTCAGAAGTTGTTTATCATGGCCCTGCCAATAGACATAGTCTTCCCAACCTTGGGCCGTGAACGCTAGCCTGCGACTCACTCCACTAGTCCTCAATCAGCTCGTGAACTTTGACGATACCTTGGCGAGCATCTTCAACTGATTTCAGGAGGCGACGGGCATTCGCGGGACTTCTAAGTAGGTATTCAGTTTCTGAGTAAGCGTTAAAGGTGTTTAGAGGTATGACAACAACAGACACGTTGTCAGAACGGGTGACTACCAAAGGTTCCTGATCTTGATCAATTTCATCAACATAGCGCTTAATATCTTTACGAAACTTTGAGATTGATGCGATTTTCATTGTACTACTCCTTGTACATAAAATTGTACGTTAAGATTATAATAACGTCAACACAAATAAAGGGTAAAAGAGCTATTAGACTTATGTTTTAAAAACCGTTGGCGGCGGTTATTTAGGAGCCAGGACAGCTGCAAATAATTGCCAGGCAAGTGCCGATTTGGCGGTAAAGCTTAGGACGATGTAAATCTTTTCGCCTCGTAGATAGTCGGCCCATTTACCCTTGGCTTTGTACTGTTTGTACTGCACTAGGGCGAAGCAGTTAAATAGCAGGAACAAGGATATGACGATGCCATAGACAAAGCCGGGTACTTGGACGACGCTGGGAGCCTTCGGAGCAATTATATAGAAGACCACGATAAGCCAAGGGATTACCCCGGCTATGCTACCGAATATGAATGGCAACCACTGGCCATCACCTGGCTCAGTGTATTTTTCTTGTAGCCAACCAAATAGAATCATAGAGACATTCACGCCGACGATAGCTATAAGGGCCGCAATCTCGCGAATACCGTTCAGTTGCGCTATAAGAAAAATCATCAACGAAGAACTGACCGAATACTCGACCCAGCGAAACACATTGATATGATTCTTCAGGGAGGCTGCATAGCGCTTAAAGAAGCTTGGTGAAGCGACCAGAAAGTGAAAGGTTGCCGATAGCCCAAGGAACAAGGCAACGACGATTGCAATCCTACTGTTAAATAATAGGACTGAATTAGCGTACGCTTTGCCGGGCTCAATCTCGTAGGATGCGATGACTGGTAGTGACGTGTTGTTAGACAGGAATAACACTGCTATTAGTGAGATTAAGTGTAAGCAACCGGCTGCTATATTCCACTTTCTGAGGGACTGGATTCGGGCGTCTAATTTTTTAATCATGTTTAAAAATTACCACAAACTACACCAGTTAACAATGGTCAGATTATTTATGCCTGGAGGGCCACCATCAGTACTGTTACAATTCCCTATCTTCAGGGTCGAGTCTTTAATTCTGTCTTTGATAGGCGTAGCAGTAGCAGTATAGCAAAAGACTTATGGCGGGGCCGGTCTTTTTCGGTTTTAGCCCGGTCGCAGACGCTTTAGTTTAAGGAGTGCTACTATTTAGTTAATGGCGGCACAAACATTTCAGGTCGGTATAAAAGCCCTAATCCGCAACGATACTGGTCAGATACTGATGGTCCATATTCCAGAGTGGAGTGGCAACGCCGCCCACTGGGATTTACCGGGCGGTAGAATCGATACTGATGAATCTTTCCTGGAAACCCTAAATCGAGAACTGCTAGAAGAAATCGGCGTACCTTACGAAGGTACTCCACGGCAGTTGATGACTTTTTTAACCAATATAACCATACCCGTCGGTGCTATACGACTACCCTACATATTCGTGGTTTATGAAGTTAAGCTGCCGTCGGGTTACAAAATCAAGCTAGATCCTGAAAGTGCCGAGGACGGTTATAAATGGTTTGACACCATCGAAGCAGCTAACGAAATGGTGTTTAAGTTTTCGCCAGAGTTTTGTGATTTGGTTCGCGACCTGGCTGTATAGTGCTGCCAGATATTTAAGGCTGCCATCAGGTTTATATTGTCAAATTCTTGATTACTAAACTTATCGGATAATCTGTTGTGGACATAATATGAGCCAATGCCTAGGCAGTTCTCGGTGCTGTAACCAGATTCCTCGGCTAGCTCCCGCAGGGCAGCCTTCTTGGGGCGTTCTTTAGGATTTATGCTTCCCCCAGGTAACTGCCACATTACTTTATTAGGAGGGTGGCTGTATTCGCGCTGTATTAATACCTTACCGACTTCATCCACGGCAATAACAGCAACCGAATGGGTTTGGGCTGGACCGTGTTTGACGTAGGTCGATACGGTATTATCAGGCAGAAGAATTTGATCCTCAACAACCGCCAGACGCGCATGATCAAGGATAACTTTAGAAGCTAAGATTTTCCATTTTTTTATGGGCTTGTTCATACGCTTTTTCTATTACTGACAATATTATATACCGCTAACAGAAGTAATGTTCAAACATATGTGATCGGAGGGCCGTTGTGGATACTATCGTAACCAAGATTAGGGGTTCGTAGCAATAAAGTCAGCTACGAGAGCGGGCTGATATTTTTGCGAATACAGTACGTCTATCTGCCCCCAGTTTTTCCAATCATCGGCGCTACCATGGGTGCCATCGCGAGCTATACCCCGAGCCATCGCTAATTCGACCGGAGTACCGACCCATATTTTATAGTCGTAATAATGTCGAAGAGAAGCAATGTAACATGATATACCCTCGACGATGACATAGCGAACGGGCGGTAGAGTAATGGGTTGTCCGAGGCGGTTTTCATGGTATATGAGTTTCTGATAAATGATCGGCTTACCGGATTTTGCCGGTCGCAAGACCTGTTTTTCTAGCCGAGCGTGATTGAACACTCCGGTGTCCCAAGCTGGCTCTAGCAGCTTCTCCTTAACAATAAAATCATCGATATGGATAAGGTATGCGTCGCCCAGGAATTGAAGGAGTAGTTTTGATAGAGTGGTCTTACCCGAGCCACCAAAGCCTTCAATACCTATAAGTATGACCGGAACATTATGCGCGGAGTCCTTCTTTATGGCCTCGGCTATAGCTTTGATATCCATGGGCCTAGCATAGCAAACAAATAGGCTTCGGCTTCAAGGTGTAAAGTCTCACCCCAAACGCAACTTCTCCATAACTTTTCGCTCCACTACTGCGGCGTACTCAAAATAAGCTTCGTTTTTTCTAGACGCGTCCTCGTTATGGCGAACCCAAATGCTTGTAGCATAGGGTTCTGTGGCCCCGCTTAGCAACCAAATAAAAAGTCCCTCGGCGAGGAGGGATTCTTCATTTGGAGGGCCACAGTAGACGCTATTGGAACTATAATACGAGCTAGCCGTAAAGCTGACTATGCGAACCTATAAGGGCGAAGATAACTATTGTGTCCCCAGTCATTATGTATAATGCACGGACGTCGCCACTCACGCTCATACTCCAGTAGCCTTTGTATTCACCTTTGAGTGGATGAACCTTCAACATTGGAAGTGTTGGGTCAGTGGCGAATAAATTAACCCGTTCATCAAATTGTAGCTGAAGTTTAAGGGGTAGTTTTTTATATTGTTTTTTAAACTTGGGTAAATAACGAATAGTCATGGTGCCTATTTTTTTAAGTCAGCAAGAAATTCTTCTACACTATCAAACTCTTTACTTGCTTTGCCACTATTGAGCTCTGCCTCTACTTCTGCGATTAGTTTCTCAAGCTTTGGCGTCATTTGTTCTGGGGCATACAACTCAATACGTCTAGTTGCTGCAACTTGACGTAAATATGCATTTACAAGCGTACTAAGAGTTAGCCCGGCACTATTAGCAACCTCTTGAGCTGAGGCCTTGACGTCTTGATCAATCTTTACACTTATGACGGTATTCATACTACAGAGTATATACTTTGTAGTTATTATCGTCAATTAAAAAATGGGTAGGCGTATATATTACTTATGCTTGGAGGGCCAGGAGGGACTCGAACCCTCGACACCCTGCTTAAGAGGCAGGTGCTCTAACCAGCTGAGCTACTGGCCCTTGAATTGTTAACGGCTAGCAATTGCTAGACAACGTGACAACTTTACCAAATTACCTCTGTTT
The DNA here is from genome assembly GCA_038231175.1 of Saccharimonadales bacterium (SeqCode). Lineage (GTDB taxonomy): Bacteria > Patescibacteriota > Saccharimonadia > Saccharimonadales > UBA4665 > UBA4729. The sequence continues at coordinate 29,744 of JBBRLU010000005.1, forward strand.
TGGCAAGCCTTTTAGCGCACTTCAAGCCTGGCCAGCACGGGGCAGGGCGTTAATTTTGCCCTGGGTAAAGTTACAGAAAAAGGCCAGGCCGGCGGCGTTGACCAGCGCCGCGATAAGCACCACTACTCCGATGGTTATTAATATGGCTTGCAGCGATGGTTGGACTGAGCTGGAAGCTGAAGACGAAGTGAAATTAAAGACCCGCAAGAATGAGACTGGAAAGCCGACTAAGCCGGTACTTAAAATGTAGACCAAGAAGACGTCGGTCGTTTTTATCCTACCGAACGACACTTTCTGTAGTGCCCCGGCGTACAGCCACATCCAGTAATAGTTGAGCCCCGGCACGAGAAAGTACCAGCAAGTCGGAACAATCTGTTCTTTGGCTGCTTGGTTAACGTCGGCTCGGCTATGGCTGCACCAATAGTAAAAATACAGACCAAATGTCACGAAGCTGAGCAACCAGATCTTACTGCTGCTGGGGCGGTTGAGCATAGGTAGGTTCGATTGGGGCAGCTGGAGCTGCTATTGGCATTGGTACTCCTGGTGCTGGCATCGAGCCGGGAGCTACCGGTGCAATCATCGTAACTGGACCGCCAAAGCTAGCGTCTGGCTGTGGTCCATTGTTTGGTGCTGGAGCACTGCCTGCTGCTGCGCCGAGTGGTTTATTAAACTCATTCTGCAGAATTGCTGCGCCGATACTACCCAATAATAACTGCAGCACAAAAGCCAATACTGCTGTGATCGAGCCGTTGGTAGTCTTTTCGACCGCCTCACTGTATTTCCACAACCAATAATAGCTAACGAAGGGAACTATCAGCAGCCAAGCTGTTGGTATCTGGGCGCCGAGGCTGTTTAATTCGTTCTTAGTCTTAACTTGCCAAACTATCCCGTAAATACCAAAGGTTACGAATGGTAACAGGGCTACGGCGATCGGATTACGCTGGGTCATAAAATTTTTAAATCCTTATTAGTTTTGTACTTAATTCTCAGTATATGACACTACGTACTAAACACAAGCATTTTACGGTGGTGGTACAATTTAGCTATGCATTATTTCCTCAATGGTGGCCGCGATGAGCGAGCCGTCCTTAAATCTCCAGCCGCCAGCGAGCTGTATCAAGAGCTAGGCTTGCAACGCATTCTGTTCATTCCGTTCGCCATTGTCGAAGACTATTGGCAGGAGCTATGGCACGACAAACCGGACTTATTCGGCATGCCGGCTTTCGAGGTCCGATCGCTGACGGTGCTCGATACCGACCCGCACGTCATCCAGCAGAAAATTGCCTGGGCCGACTTCATTTATTTCCCGGGAGGGGCCCCGATGTCACTGCTAAAGCGGGCCCAGGACGTCGGAGTCACCGAACTAATCCGCCAAGCGATAGCAGCCGGCAGCCTGCAGCTGCTTGCCGGCGGCAGTGCCGGCGCCATGGTCATGGGCACCAACTGTATTATCGGCAACACCGACGTCAAAACCGTTGTTCCGGGCCTTGATTTCGTGCCTGGCTACGTGATTGATTCGCATTTCGGTAACCGTAATCGGGAGTCCCGCCTACTACAGATTCTGGCCGACCGACCGCACTTAGACGGCCTGGGCATCGACGAAGATACCGCCGTGGTGTTCGACGACAACTTGGCTTTACAAGCGGTCTACGGACCTGGTACGGTAAGGGTCTACCACAAAACTAATATCGAAACCTATGATTCAGATTCCCGCTTCCCAAAGTAGCGCCACGGCGGTGCTCGGCCAAGATTTTATCCGTGACAAGCGACCGCTCAAAACAGCGGCTGGTTTTAGTCCGACATCAGAATTTAGCGGCCAAGCACGCCAGACATTTTCGCTGCTGTTGTCGGCTGCGACAATCGCTGCTATCCGCCGACAAGTCCAGGAAATCTACGACCAGCTGATAGCTGATTGCTGGCCCGAAGGCGAGCCGTTGCCCTTTGATATGATCCGGCTCGACGCTTTTCTGAA
>JBBRLU010000006.1:0-29647 GCA_038231175.1 Saccharimonadales bacterium (SeqCode)
CACGTCCCGACCATCAAGCCGCTCGACGCCGAAACTATTTTGAAGAGCGTCCGTAAGACCGGTTGCGTCGTGACGGCCGAAGAGGGCCAGGTCATCGGCGGCCTCGGCGGCGCCATCGCCGAACTGCTGGCCGAACACCACCCAGCACCGATGAAGCGCATCGGCATGCTTGACCGCTTCGGCGAATCCGGTACCCCCAATGAGCTGCTCGAGTACTTCGGCCTCGACGCCAAGCACATCCGCTTGGCCGCCCATCACATCATCGATAAGAAAAAATAACGTCAGGAATACCATGCCCCAATCGCTTCGACAAATGCGTTTTAACTGCCAGAAGGCCCGGGCTCGAATGGCCCAAGCTCGCGCCGAACATTGGGCCTTCGGTGCTTTTAACTTAGACGACGAAGCGACGCTCAAAGCCGTCGTCTTTGCCGCTAAGGCCAAAAACGCGCCGGTGTTGGTAGAAGTCAGCCAAGGCGAAGTCGATGACATCGGTATCGATAACATCCGCGATATGGTCGACAACTTCATTGCCGAGTACGGCGTCGAAATGTACATCAACCTCGACCACAGCCCCAGTGTCGAAGCGGCTATGGATGGCATCGAGGCCGGTTTCGAATTTATCCATATCGATGTTTCCCAGGCCGACCACGACGCCAGCGACGACAAGATCGCCGATGCCACCCGGGCCGTCGTCGAATACGCCCAGCTGACCGGCGCGCTAGTCGAGAGTGAACCGCACTACTTCGGCGGCTCTAGCAACGTCCACACCGAGGACATCAATTATGAAGAGATCAAGCAGACCTTCAGCACGCCCGATGGCCTGCGGGCCTTCGTCGAGACTACCGGTATCGACACCTTTGCGGCCGCCATCGGCAACTTGCACGGTAAGTACCCGGTGCCCAAAGTATTGGACCTGGAGCTGTTGCAACTGCTGCGTAACGCCAGCGACTGCAATATCAGCCTGCACGGCGGTAGCGGTACGCCCGGCCACTATTTCCGCGACGCCGTCAAGATCGGCGTCACTAAGATCAATATCAACTCCGACATGCGTTTCGTCTACCGCACGACCCTGGAGCAGACCTTAAAAGACAATCCTGACGAATACGCTACCGCCAAGTTAGTCGGCAAGTATGTCGTACCGGCCGTTCAGGCCGTTGTCGAGAGCAAGATTGACGACTTTAATTCGGCTGATAAAGCCGTCGTCTAAAGGCTGTCTGACTAAATTATTAACTTCTATTAACTTACTTGCAGGCTATGCGCGGCTGGCGTAGGATTGGAGTATGACTCTGACACCGGACGACCTTTCGGCTCTACGCCAGCTGATAATAACCACTGTTCAGCCGATGATTGATCGCTCAATTGTTGCAGCCATTGACGAACTTAGTATTATGATTGCCGCGGGCTTCAGCGAGCTGCACGACAAGTTTGATCGTCAGGAGCAGCGGCTCGCCATCAAAGCATCCAGAAACGAGAATCAGGACCAGGAAATCGGCCCTATAGGTCATGATATAAGAGCGGCTTTGCACGCAGCTTAAAACTGCATAACGGTTGCCTAAACAGACTAAACTGTGGCACAATAAAGTCTAGATAAGCATAACAATAATTAGAAAGTGGTGGGGATAATTCTGTGGCGCAGCAACCGGATGTGATTTGTATCGGCGACATTGTCACCGATGCCTTTATCAAATTAGTCGATAGCCAGGCACATACCTACGCTAATGAGCATGGTAAATGGCTGGCCATGCAGTTCGGCACCAAATTGCCTTACGACCACGTCGAAGTTCTAGAAGCCGTCGGCAACGCCGCTAACGCCGCCGTCGCTTTTGCCCGGCTGGGGCTCAACACCGCTTTCGTGACCAACGTCGGCGGTGACCAAGCTGGCCGTGACATGATCCACGCCCTCGAAAAGCAAGGCATCGATCATCGCTTTGTAAGGGTCAACCCCGGCAAGAACAGCAACTACCACTACGTCCTGTGGTACAAAGAAGAGCGCACCATTCTGATTAAGCACGAGGAATACGATTATCACTGGCCGCACCTGCGCCCCAATGAAATGCCGCGCTGGGTGTACTTCAGTTCGATATCGGAACACGCCCTCGACTACTCCGACCAGATAGCCGACTGGCTGGAGGCTAATCCCGATGTCAAGTTGGCTTTCCAGCCCGGTACCTTCCAGATGGAAGCTGGTATCGAGCGCCTGAAGCGCCTCTACGCCCGCGCCGAGGTCGTCGTCCTCAACCGTGAGGAAGCTGTCTTCGTGACCGGTGGCGACTATAACAATGTCCATGACCTGATAGATCGTTTGCACGGTATCGGTTCCAAGATCGTTGTCATCACCGACGGTCCGAAGGGAGCTTACGCTTCGGACGGTCAGCAACGCCTGACCATGCCACTGTACCCTGATCCAGCGCCGCCGATCGAACGCACGGGGGCCGGTGACGCCTTCGCCTCGACATTCGTGGCGGCCCTGGCTAAGGGCAATACCCTGGAGGGGGCCTTACAATGGGCGCCGATTAACTCGATGAACGTCGTGCAGCACGTCGGTGCCCAGGAAGGTCTGCTGAAGGAGCAGCAGCTTGAAGAGTTGCTGCGCCATTCTCCGGAGTGGTACCGCGCCACACCGATGCAATAGGGAGCGGCCGAACGTATAAAAAACATCGTGGTTATGGTAATCTATAATCAGACATCTAAAGGTGAAAACAAAAGAGATAAGTAACAGATGACCCGCTTCCTGTCAGAATCGCTGCAAGCACCCGAGCCTTTCTTTCGGCTGCAGCTTCGGCGGCTGGAACAGGCCCACGGTAACCCGGCGGCCGACATCCGGTTGACGACCGCCGTTACCAGGACCGTCCAAAGCAAGCTCAAGCAGCTGGGGCTCGACCCGCACGACACGACCGCCAAGGAATTATATGGAGCGCTTAACATCAGATTAGCTACCGACGAAGCCCGTCTGATCAAGCGCCTGCGGACGACGGCGGCCAGGCATATCTCGGCCGAGGCCGAAGTCGTGGCCGGCATGGTGCACGCCCTGGAATCTTTGCCGCTCAATAGGAGCTGCTACGGCCTCAAGCCGGTAGCCTTCAGACGTCTGATGAAAGCCTTGCCCCCCAAGAAAGCGATGAAGCAGCTAGGCTATCGGTCACTCGACTCGATGCTCAAGCAGGAGACTGCGGCTGGCGTTCTGGCAGCGGCCATCATCTGCGAAGCACCGACCTGGCGCAAACACCTACTTGACCACTACAAGAAACTGACGCCCCAAGATTTTGAAACCCGGCGCTTTGCGATCGTCCACCCCAACACTAAGCGCTGGCACGCCTTGACCGCCAGTGCCGTCGCCCGCCAGAAACACAATCTGCTGGCTTTCCCGGAAATCGGTGCCATCGTCTTACTGCCGCTACCGACCCAGCTGCCGACCGGGGCTGTCACGGCCAGCCTGGCTTTAGCGCTGCATGCTTTGAACGAAGTCCGAGCCAGCAGTACCTTCTTAAAGTTATGCCAGGTGCGGCCGGATTTTGGCACTATCGTCCAGACCATAGCTACCGCCGAACCACAGCTGCAGGCCCAGCTCTTGGATAAGCGGGTACCCTGGCAGCTGGTCCAGCGCTATTACGCGCGCTTGCAGCAGCACTTCCGCGAAGAATTGTTCGAGCCGCACATCCGTCTCGAAGATCTATCGTGGCACGGCGTCGAACAAGCTATGAGCCTGATCGAGCCGAGCCTGCATTTCTGGCAGCATAGTGCGCATCTTGGTGTCCTGCACGAGCGCAGAGCGGTGTCGCTGAACATCGTCGATGTGGCGCTCAACGTCTGTAATAGTCGCAGTTTCGAACAGCGGCTGCACGGCTACTTTCAGAAATCGCTGTGGCATGAGCTGTCACTCAAGTACTTGCAACCAGCGACCGTCGAGCAGACCGTATTAGCCGAATTACAACCACAATTAGCCTACGCTCCGGCGCTGGCTTAAACGAAAGGACAAAATAATGTATCAAATCTGTGTTTCCGGTGCCGCCAAAGGCGATAGTGTCGAAGAAGGTAAGCAGCTAGCGGCTGAGCTAGGCGTCGCCATCGCCAAGGCCGGCCACGCTCTTATGACCGGCGCCACCATCGGCCTGCCCAATTACGCCGCCATAGCTTATAAGCAAGCCGGGGGTATCATGAGCGTCGGCATCAGCCCAGCTGCGAGCAAGGTTGAACACGTCATGAAGTACCGTTTGCCGACTATGGCCTATGACACCATCCTGTACTCCGGTTTACATTATGTCGGGCGAGACACGTTATTGATTACTTCGAGTGACGCCGTGGTCAGTATCGGTGGCCGCCTGGGAACACTCCACGAATTTACGATCGCCATGGAAACCGACACCCCGATCGGTTTCCTGCAAGGCGCCGGTGGTATCAGCGAGCAGATCCAGACCCTGATGGGCCTGGCGCATCCACTGCGTTCCGGTGCCATGGTGACCTTTAGCGATGACTCCGACCAGCTCCTCCGTGAACTGACCGACCACCTCGACATCGAACACGCCAAATATAAGAATCTGTATCAGTAATATCCGGTAGCTGCAAACTTGCTACAATAGGATGTGACTGATTTTAATCTGCAAGCCCAATTCAAACCGACCGGCGACCAACCGATGGCTATCGCCCAGCTTACGGCCGGGCTGAAAGAGGGGCTGCAACACCAGACCTTACTAGGAGTGACGGGCAGTGGAAAGAGTGTGACTGCCGATACTAAAGTCATACTGTCGCATCAAGGCCAGACTCTGTCTATCCCCATCGGCCAATTAGACGGTTTATTCCCCGAGATGCTACCGCAGGGAGTCGAAGCAACCCAAATCGCAACGCTAGGCGATGAGCTGTTGACGAATGCCATGAATCCCAACTCCGGAGCTTCGACTATCCGGCCGGTCACTGAAGTTACTCGGCACAGTTATAACGGAGAGCTGTATAAGGTAACCGTCGCTAACGGCGCAACGAATTCGTTCACCGACTCGCACAATGTCTATGTCCTACGGCAAGGGACATTACAGCTGGTGCAGTCTGCAGAAATTAGAATCGGCGATTATCTGCCGACAGCGGAAGCTTTGCCCGCGATAAATGACCATGGCATGTCACAGCTTGATGTTCGCAATTGGCTACCGGCTGAAGATTTTTACGTCGATGTCACTGAACCTGCACGAGTGGCGACGCTCGGTGCGACTGTCGCCTTACAGAAAGCCTACGGTAACGAACGTCTTAGGTATGATGATTACCAACGACTCGATACTTCCTCTGAACAAGCTGCTCACGATCGGATCAGTAGCCGAAGCCGGCGGGCGGCCATACCAATTCTGATCAATCTTACACCTGATTTCTTAAAGCTGCTCGGCATATACATAGCTGAGGGCCACGCCACCAAAAACTACGTAACCCTTTCAACTGGTGATATGAGCATGGTCAATGACCTTGACCGTGGGGTTCAGGAGATCGGTCTGAAACTCGTAAAGCGCCTTAAAAAGTACGATTACCAAGTTAATGGGACCTGCTTTGCTAAACTTCTCAAAGCACTTTGTGGACGTGATTCCTACAGCAAACAGCTTCCCGCGTTCTGGCCAAATTTGAATAATGCCCAATTAGGCTTACTTTTGAGCGGCTTATACGCCGGTGACGGTTGGGTAGAGACGAACAGCGTCTGTCTGGCGACTGCCAGCTATGAGTTAGCGACCAGCCTGCAAACCGCTCTCCTGCGTTTTGGCATTCATGGGTCTTTACAATCTAAAAAAGTTATCTACCGTAACACCAGTCGCAAGAATTATATCGTTCGTGTCTGCGGCCAACAGGACCTGCAATCGTTTGCCGATTCGATCAGCCTCGGCCTGGCCCGTAAAGACGAATTACTTGCGCGAATGCTGAGCATGGCAACACTTGAGAACACCAATGTCAACTTCATGCCCATTCCGATTCAAAAGATTAAAACCCTGATGGCCCAATCCGGTTTGTTTCAGAAAGATGTAGCGATCGCAATGGGAGTAAGTCGTTCATTAGTCTCGATGTATCTCAGCGGTTTAAGGGTACCGGCCCGGATCAGGGTACGTAATCTTTATTTCTTTTTTGCCAACATCTCCACTGCAGCGACCGATCGACAATATTGGGAAACGTTGGCCGGGCTGAGCGGACTATTCTGGAGCCCGGTAACCGACATCACGCTCAAGCCGGCCGACAATATAGTGGTCTATGACCTCAGTGTCCCCGGCGACCAAACCTTTCTGGCGGGTAGTTATTATGTGCACAATACATTCACGGCCGCCAATCTTATCCAGAATGTTCAGAAACCGACACTTATCCTCAGCCATAATAAGACGCTGGCGGCCCAGCTGTACGGCGAATTCAAACATTTCTTTCCCGACAACGCCGTCCACTATTTTGTCAGCTACTTCGATTACTATCAGCCGGAAGCCTACATCGCCCGTTCCGACACCTTCATCGAAAAAGATAGCCAGATCAATGAAGAAATCGACCGTCTGCGGCACGCTGCCACGGACGCACTGTTGAGCCGTAAGGACGTCATCATCGTGGCCAGCGTCAGTTGTATCTACGGCATCGGTTCCAAGGAAGATTACGGCGGTATGTCGCTGGACGTCAGCCGCGGCGAAAACCGTAAACGCGACAAATTGCTGCGCCACCTGACCGACATGCAGTACCAGCGTAACGACATCGACTTTCACCGCGGTACCTTCCGCGTCCGCGGTGACGTCGTCGACATCTTCCCATCCGGTGAGGAGCTGGCTTATCGACTGGATTTCTTCGGTGATGAGATCGAGCGCATCACCCAGATAGACCAACTGACCGGCGAAATTCTTAAGACTTTGGACCACCTGCGGGTCTTCCCGAGCTCGCACTACGTGACGCCGCAGGACAAGCTCAAGGTAGCCCTCGGCAAGATTCAGGATGAGCTGCAGCAACGACTGGCCCAATTCAAGATGGAGGGTAAACTGCTGGAGGCCCAGCGATTGGAGCAACGGACGCGCTACGACCTCGAAATGCTTGAGGAGACCGGCTTCGTCAAAGGCATCGAGAACTACAGTCGCTACCTGACTAACCGCGAGCCGGGTGAGCAGCCAGCGACCCTGATGGATTATTTCCCCGATGATTACCTACTGTTGATCGATGAGAGCCATATGACCTTACCGCAGGTCCGCGGCATGTACAACGGTGACCGCGCCCGTAAAGAAGTCTTGGTGGAGCACGGCTTCCGTTTACCGAGCGCCCTCGATAACCGGCCGCTGACCTTTACCGAGTTTGAGCGCCACGTCAACAAGGCCGTCTATATCTCGGCCACGCCGGCCGAGTACGAGCTCAGTCGCTCACCGGCGCCGGCCCAACAGGTCATTCGGCCCACCGGCTTGCTTGACCCGCCAATTGAAATCCGGCCGGTCGAGGGCCAGGTCGACGACCTGATCGCCGAGATCCGGGCTACCACCGCCAAGCAGCAGCGCGTCCTAGTGACGACGCTGACCAAGCGCATGAGCGAGGACCTGACCGATTATCTGAAGGAGATCAACATCAAGGTCGCCTATCTGCACTCCGACGTCGACACCCTTGATCGCACCGACATCCTGCGCGATCTGCGGCTGGGAGTCTACGACGTGCTGATCGGCATCAACTTACTGCGTGAAGGCCTTGACCTGCCGGAGGTGTCGCTAGTAGCCATCCTGGACGCCGACAAGGAGGGTTTCCTGCGCAGTGAACAAGCTCTGGTCCAGACCGTCGGCCGGGCCGCCCGCCACGTCGAGGGCCGGGTCATCATGTACGCCGACCGCGTCACCCGCAGTATGCAGGCTACCATCGATGAGACCACCCGTCGTCGTAAGATCCAGGAGGCCCACAACACCGAGCACGGCATCACCCCGACCGGTATTAACCGGGCCGTCGAAGCCGGTATGAACACCGAAGCCCAGTTGGACGCCAAGAAACCGAAGCTCAATCTCAACAAGATTCCTAAAGACGAATACAAGGGGCTGATCAAAGATCTGTCCGGGCAGATGGAGCTCGCCGCCCAGAACCTGCAGTTCGAGCAAGCCGCCGAGCTGCGCGATATGATCGACCAGATCAAAGCCAAGCAATAACTAGCGGACTATTTAAGGTTCTAAAACGTCGATAGGACGCAGCTGGCTGACGTCGTTGTCGTGTTCCAATAAATAACTGGCTAGGTTGCGCAGCCTGGTCTGTTTCTTAAATAGCATCCGCCACGTTGCGCCGGCTAAATGGCCGCCTGGTTCAGTCAATACCTCTATGCCTTTCCTGGGGGCATGTATCCGTCGCCAATCGGCCTGCTGCCCAGCCAGATCACTTTGGTAGACGGTCCTGACGCCGACGGCATTGATTGCGATAGCTTCAGCGTACTTACCGGCGTCACCGCAGATCAGAAGCCGGCACCAGGCCAACTCGTGGGCCTGATTGATAAGATTCAGATCTGTCGTACCCAATAATTCTCGGAGCGATAGATAGGGGCCGTCTGGTAGATTTGGTTTAGCTGTCTCGTCCAAAGTAATTTCGGCTAATGTCAGCAGTTCGGCGGGAATCTGCTTTGCCAGATTAGTCATCATCGATAGGTAACCGACTTTTCTGGCGAAGCAGGCTCCTTCTAGATCGCTCCAGATTACCTGGCGATCAATGCTTGGTAACTGGCTGAGGGCTATGAACGCTTCGCCGGTCATGGCACCGCGGGAATAGCCTTTTCTGATCACCCGATCGGTCTGCAAGCTACGTTCACCATCTAAGGACTTTAGCAAGGCATGATCCTGGGCAGCCGATTTACCGATGCTCTTACTGGTCAGGGAGTGAGCGATAGTATTGATATGTTGACGCGAGGTGGGTGCGATAGCGTGGCGTCCTTGATGGTGATTCCAGATAATAGGAAAACCGGCTGCCATCGCCTGTTTGATTTCAAAACTGTTGAAACCGTTCGGCCCGGTATACCAGGCGTCGGCCGCTACTATGGGGTAGCGACTGATAGGCTCATGGGGGATGCCGATAGTGGCCAGCCGGACTGCGTCATCGCTGTAGCGAACGCTTTCTTGCCAGAAAATGCCGTGCTCATTTTCTTCAATTCTTTTGTGACTCGAACGTCTGGTGACCTCGACGTCGTAGAGCGGTAGTCCAGCTAGAGCCTGCTGCTGGGCTGTCGTTGACACGGTTTCTGGAGCTGCTGGGTGGCAGGTTGCCGATTGTTCGAAGCGTGCTAGCGTAGACATTATTTTTTGTTAGATAACTACTTTTGTTCATAGTAGTCCTAGTGCTTATGCTTTGTAAAGCAATTTATCCCAAGGACTTATAATTGTCAAAAATGCCTGTATTTTCAACGGTCGTCTGCTACAATCGTAGGTACATATGGGCAAACTTTCTCGCGATGATGTTTTAAGATTGGCTAATTTAGCGCGCCTGCAATTAACCGAAGCCGAAATCGATGGTTATGTCGACGAATTAAGCAAAATTCTGCAGTACGTCGAGATGTTACAGACGGTTGACGTCAGCGGCCTGCGGCCCACCAACCAGGTGACCGGCCTGACGAATGTTACCCGCGCCGATGAGATCGTCGACTATGGCTATGGGGTTTCAAACTTGTTAAAGAACGTGCCTGCTGTTGAAAATGACCATATCAAAGTCAAACGGATGATTGTCTAAGTGGCTACCTGGCCGGCTATCACGGCGCTGGCTGACGACGTTGCCGCCGGTACTGTCAGCGCCCGCTCGTTGGTCGAACGGGCCCTCCAGACCATTGCCGAGCAATCGGCCTTCCAGGCGATTATCGTAACGTTGGCCACTGCCGCTTTGGCACGCGCCAATGCCATCGACGAGCGTATAGCCGCCGGCGAAGTCGTCGGTCGCCTGGCCGGCGTGCCGTTTATTGCCAAGGATAACTTCTTAGTCTTTGGTGCCGAAACGACGGCCGCCAGTAATATCCTGAAAGGCTTCACGGCGCCCTACCAGGCAACGGCCATCGAACGTCTGGAAGCCGAGGGTGCCATTTGTGTCGCCAAGGCCAATTTGGACGCCTTCGCCCACGGCTCGAGTACCGAAAACAGCGACGTCATGACGACCAAGAACCCGCACGACGTGACCCGCGTGCCAGGCGGTAGCTCCGGTGGTTCGGCGGCCGCCGTGATGCTCGATATGGCACCGTTCGCTCTCGGCACCGACACTGGTGGCTCGATCCGCCTGCCGGCCAGCTACTGCGGCGCCGTCGGCTACAAACCGACCTATGGCCTAGTCAGCCGTTCCGGAGTCGTGGCGATGGCTAGCAGCACCGATGTCATCGGCCCGCTGACACGGACGGTCGCCGATGCCGCCTTGGTGCTCGATGTCTTAGCCGGCCGCGACCTGTTGGACGGTACGACCATCGAAAAAGACCCTGCTGGCTACGCCGATGTTTCAGCTGCCGATTCGCTGCAGGGCAAAAAAGTCGGTGTCATCAAGGAGTATATGGCCGAAGGCGTCAGCGCACCGGTACTGGCCCTTATCAAGCAGGCCATCACTCGGATGGAACAGGCCGGCGCCGAGATCGTCGAGCTCAGCTTGCCAAGTCTACCCACCGCCCTGGCCGTTTATTACATATTGTGCCCGGCCGAAGTCAGTAGTAATCTCGGTCGTTACGATGGCCAACGCTTTGGCTTTACGGCCGCCGACGCTACTGACCTGGACGAAAGCTACAAATTATCACGATCGCGGGGCTTCGGGGCTGAGGCCAAGCGGCGGATCATGATCGGTACCTACGTGCTGAGCAGCGGCTACTACGATGCTTACTACAAAAAAGCCCAGACGGTGCGGACCAAGCTCATCAATGAGTTCAATCAGGCACTCCAGCAAGTTGATTTTCTGGTTGGCCCGACAGCGCCGGACGTCGCTTTTAAGATCGGCGAGAATATTGACGATCCGCTCAAGATGTATCTGACTGACATCCTGACGGTGGCGGCTAACTTGGTCGGCGTCCCGTCTATCAGCCTACCGGCCGGCAGCGTCGACGGTCTGCCCGTAGGTTTACAGATCATGGCCGCCCAACGGGCCGATCGGCAACTATTATCGTTCGCTGCCGCGGTAGAGGAGTTACTGCGATGAACTATAAACTATATCTGCTAGTGGCGGCGGCTGTCGTGGTGTTACTGATCGTTGCCGGACTTATCCGTAAGTTCAGGCCGCGCAAGATCAATACCGTCAAAATCGCCGAGCGTTGGCAGACGCTGCAAAAACACTGTGCCGACAAAAAGACCTGGCACCTGGCCATTACCGACGCCGACCGGCTGCTCGACGATGTCCTAAAGCGCCGCCACTACAAAGGTAAGACTACCGGTGAGCGCTTAGTCAGCGCCCAGCACGACTTCAGCCATAACGAATCGCTGTGGTTCGGCCATAAGTTATACAACCGGATTCAGGATGACGGCTTTAAGAAACTGAGCAAGCAGGACACGCTGCAGGCCCTCGGAGGTTTCCGTCAAGCTTTGAAAGATCTAGGCGCCCTCAAAGATAAGGTCATCACCGCGCCCGCCGAAACCGCGGTTGAGCCGATTATCATCGAGCCAGCTCAGCCGCCAAAAACCAAAAAGGGAACCGCCGCATGATCGATCCAGCCGTCAAAGCCCGATACGCCACTACCATCGGCATCGAGTGCCACGTCCAGCTTAAGACTAAGACCAAACTGTTTTCGGCGGTCGGTAACGACGCCCGCGAAGCGCCGGCCAACACCCTGGTCAGTCATATCGACTTCGGGTTACCCGGCGCTTTGCCGGTCCTCAACCAGGAAGCCCTGCGGCTGGCCATCAAGGCCGCCTTCGCCCTCGGCACCGGACCGCAGCGCTTTAGTAAATTCGACCGCAAGCACTATTTTTACCCCGATCTACCCAAAGGCTACCAGATCACCCAGTTTGACGAGCCGATTATCGGCCCAGGGGCCATCACGATCTTAGTCGACGGCCAGCCGAAAGTCATCGGCATTACCCGCGCCCACATGGAAGAGGACGCTGGTAAGAGCACCCACCCCGCCGGCAAAGACTACAGCCTGGTCGACCTCAACCGCGCCGGCACGCCGCTCCTAGAAATCGTCAGTGAACCGGACATGCATACCAGTGCCGAAGCCAAGGCTTACGCCTACGAGTTATACCTCCGGATGCGCTACGCCGAGGTCTCCGAGGCCAACCTGTACTACGGTAATATGCGCTTCGACGTCAATGTCAGCGTCAGTCAGACCAACGAGCTCGGCACCCGCTCCGAAACCAAGAACCTCAACAGCTTCCGGTCGGTCGAAAAAGCCGTCGACTACGAAGTTGAGCGCCAGATTGCGCTGCTTGAAAGAGGCCAGCAGGTCGTCCAGGAAACCCGCGGCTGGAACGACGACAAACAGAGCACCTTCAGCCAGCGCTCCAAGGAGAATGCCGAGGGCTACCGCTACATGCCCGATCCCGATATCCCGCCGGTCGTGCTCAGCGAAGACTATATCGCGGCTATCAAGGCCGACATGCCTTTGTTACCCGACGATTACCGGGCTAAATTTGCTCAGATCAACTTTGACGCCAAGGTGATTGCCGACATCTTAGCGGTGCCGCAGTCGGCTCAGCTGGTGGCGCGGGTGGTCGACAGCGCCGGCCCCGAGCACGCCCGGCGGATCGCCTTCTGGCTGATGCTGAGTACGTCAGACGACGAGGCTGGCAGCAGCGAACCGATACAAGTGCCTGACGACCAATTAATCAAGCTGTCGCAGCTGGTGGCCGCTAACAAGCTCAGTTCGACGGCCGCCAAAGAGGTCCTAGCCGAGTTACGAATTAACGGCGGCGACGCCGAAGCCATCGCCAGTGCCAAGAACCTGCTGCAAGAGTCCGACGAAACTGCTATCACGGCCATCGTCGCCGAAGTCTTAGCCGCTAATGTCAAAGCCGCTACCGACGTCAGTAATGGCGAGATGAAAGCCGTCGGCTTCCTAGTCGGCCAAGTGATGAAGCAGAGCCAAGGCAAAGCCAACCCGGCGTTAGCCCAGCAGCTCATCAAGAAACTGCTAGGAATATAAGAATTTCGGTTGAACGGCTAGCCCTTATCTGGTAGGGTTATAAATTGTTTATCAAAGCCGATCCATCAGATTGACCAGAACAGGAGACCCCATGACCGAAATATCGACACCGAAAGTAACCAAAGCCGTGATTGCCGCTGCCGGCTTCGGCACCCGCTTCTTGCCACAGACCAAGGCCATGCCCAAAGAAATGATGCCGCTGATCGACAAGCCGATCATTCAATACGTCGTCGAGGAGCTCGTGGCCGCCGGAATCAAGGACATCATCATCGTCAGTGGCTCCAACAAACGGAGTATCGAGGACCATTTCGATACCCCCGGCCAGGATCTGATAAACAATCTTGAGGCCGGGGGCCCAAAAAAAGAACCCTTACTGCGCGAGGTCGAAGCTATCGGCAACATGGCTAACTTTATTTATATCCGACAAAAAGGCCCTTACGGTAGCGCCACCCCCGTGGCCTGTGCTTCGCATCTGATCGGTAATGAGCCGTTCATCTATACCTACGCCGACGAATTCTTCGTCGCCACGCCCAACCGGACCCAGCAGATGATAAACGCTCATCAACAATACGGCGGCTCGATCCTGGCCTGTAAGAAGGTTTATGACGACGCCGATTACGACCGCTACGGTTTCGCCGCCGGTAACGAGTTGGCAGACGGAATCATCAAAGTTAATAAGATCATAGAAAAGCCCGGTAAAGCCGCCGCTCCATCGTCGCTCGCCAGCGTCAGCGGCTATCTGTTGACGCCCCACATATTCAGCTACATCGAGGAAGCTCAGGCTCACTATGATGGCGGCGAGTTTATGATCCAGCCGATCATGCAGGCTATGATTGACGACGGTCTAGGCTATCATGCCTGCGAAATCTCTAACGGAACCTATTATGACTCCGGTGACAAGCTCGAATACCTTAAGACCGGTATCTCCCTGGCTCTGGAGCGCGACGATATCGGCCCCGAGCTCTTGCAGTTTCTGCGAAAAAAGCTACAGTAAAAGCTAGTAATTAACGATAAGGTATAACTATGACAATGACCGAATCAATCCTGCTGATCATTCTGTCAGTCTTTCTGGCATTGTTTCTGGGTCTGGCAATCGCCCTGATGGTAGTGTCTATCAAATTAGTCAAGAGCCTCAAGCAGATCGTCGCCAAGGCCGAAATGATCGTCGACTCCGTCGAAACGGCGGCCGAAGTCGTCAAGAACGCCTCCGGCCCGATCGCCACTTTAAGAGTACTTAAAAATATCGTTGACCTCGTGCAACGCAAGAAATAGGAGCAATAATCATGGCTGATCCAATCAAGACCGCTAAGCGCATCGCCATCGGTGCCAGTATCGCCGGCGCCGCCGGCTACATCGCCGGCATCCTGTCGGCCCCCAAAAGCGGTAAGGCGACGCGTGACGCATTACGCAAAGCCACTACTAAGAACGTCAACGAATTTGAAAGCCAGCTCCATACGCTACAGACTGAGCTTGGTGACCTGGTCAACGAAGCCAAAGGTAAGGGCGACGACCTGGGCTCTAAGGCCCAGAAGGAACTGCGCAAGCTGGTCGACGGTGCCCGTGAAGCCAAAGATAAGGCTGCAACCGTCCTGACGGCCGTCCAACACGGCCAGGCCAGCAATAAGGATCTTAACAAAGCTATCGCCGACGCCAAGCACAGCATCGAACATATCAAAGACTACCTCAAGAAGTAGCCTGGGGCGGCTTGGGCGTTGTAAATCTTAGACCGCCCACCGGCCACCATAAGCTGTATACTGGATGGAGTATTAATAACTATCACTAGAGGGTCTTAGTGGCGGCAGCAGTAGTTTTAAACGCAGCGGATTACGTCCACCTGCACAACCACACGCAGTACAGCCTGCTTGACGGACTAACCAAGGTCCCCAAGCTGATCGAGCACGTCAAAAATGCCGGTATGTCGGCGGTAGCCATGACCGACCACGGCACGCTGTCGGGCACCATCGAGTTTTATAAAGAAGCCCAGGCCCACGGCGTCAAGCCGATTATCGGCATGGAAGCCTATGTCGCCGCCCGATCACGCCACGACCGCGACGTCAGCAAGGATAAGAATTACTATCACCTGATCATTCTGGCGATGGATAATCAGGGCTATCAGAATCTTATGAAGCTGTCGACGATCGCCAACTTGGAGGGCGTCTATTACAAGCCGCGGGTCGACCATGAGATCTTAGAGCAGTATAACGAAGGTCTGATCATCCTTAGCGGCTGCATCGGTGGCGAGATCGGCGATAGTCTGCGCAACGGGCAATATGACCAAGCCCGGGCTACCGCCAGTTGGTACAAACAGGTCTTTGGTGACCGTTACTACCTGGAGGTCCAGGATCATGGCCATAAAGATCACCCCAGCCGTTGGGACGAGCAGGTCGGCGTCACCGATCTGACGCTGCAACTGGCGGCCGAGCTTGCTATCCCGGCGGTGGTGACCTGTGACGCCCACTACCTGCGCCATACCGATCAGACGGCCCACGAGATACTGCTGTGCGTCCAGACCGGCGCCTTTCTGAGCGACGAAAAACGAATGAGCCTCAGTAACTTCGAACTGCACGTCACCGAGCCGGCCGCCATCATCAGCCGCTGGGGCGTCGAGCACCCGGAAGTGATTACCAATAGCCGGCTGATTGCCGAGCGCTGTAACGTCAAGATCGAACTTGGTAAGATTCTGATTCCTAGTTTTCCGGTGCCGAAAGGTGAAACCGAAAAGACGTTCCTGGACCAGTTGGTTTTTCGTGGCTTAGCCGAGCGCTATCTTGGGCTTGAGCTGGCTGAAGCCAGCGCCTTGACGATTGACGACATCAGGACCAAGCTCGACCGGACGGTACTGGAGCGGACCGACTACGAGCTGCGCGTCATCGACGGTATGGGCTTCAACGGTTACATGCTGATCGTCCAGGACTTTATCAACTGGGGTAAGAACCAGGGCATCATCTTCGGCCCGGGCCGCGGTTCGGCCGCCGGTTCGATCATCTCGTACGCCTTGCACATTACCGATCTCGATCCCTTGGCTTACGGGCTGTTATTCGAGCGTTTTTTGAACCCCGACCGTATCAGCATGCCCGATATCGACGTCGATATCCAGGATAACCGCCGTGATGAAGTCATCCGCTACTGCTCCGAAAAATATGGCTCCGACCGGGTATCGAACATCGTCACCTTTGGTAAGATGGCCGCCCGTAACGCCGTCCGTGACGTCGCCCGGGTGCTGCAAGTGCCGTATGCCGAGGCCGACCGTCTGGCCAAGATGATCCCAGCACCGGTCCAGGGTCGCCACATTCCGTTGGAAGTCAGCGTCGTCAAAGACGTCGATCTGAAGCGCGAATACGAGACCAACGAGACCACCAGGCGGGTATTCGACCTGGCGATCGCCCTGGAGGGCACGATCCGCAGTCACGGCGTCCACGCCTGCGGGGTGGTGATCGCGCCGACGGCGATCGTCAACTATGTACCGCTGGAAATGGCCCAGAAAGGCGTCGTCGCCACCCAGTATTCGATGGGTCACATCGAGGAGCTGGGGCTGTTAAAGATGGATTTTCTGGGGCTCAGCAACTTGACCATCATCAAGAACGCCCTGCGGATCATCAAGCGCGTCCACGACGAAGATATCGACCTGGCGGCCATCCCGCTCGATGATCAGGCGACCTTCGATCTACTCGGCCGCGGTGACACCACCGGTGTCTTCCAGTTCGAGTCGGCCGGCATGAAGCGCTACCTCCGGGAGCTCAAAGCCACCGAGTTCAACGACGTCATCGCCATGGGCGCCCTCTATCGGCCGGGACCCTTGTCGGCCGGTCTGACCGATAGCTTCATCAAGCGTAAGAACGGCCTGGAGCACGTCGAGTACGCCCACCCGCTGATGGAGTCGGCGCTCGGCACCACCTTCGGCGTCCTGGTCTATCAGGAACAGGTGATGCAGATCTCGCGCGACGTCTGTGGCTTTACCGGCGGCGAGGCCGACACCTTGCGGAAGGCCATCGGTAAGAAGAAGCTCGACGTCATGCAGAAGATGCAGGTCAAATTCATCGACGGCGCCGTCGCCAACGGTGTACCGAAAGCGGTTATCGAGAAGTTCTGGCGGGACCTCTTGGGCTTTGCCGATTACTGTTTTAATAAGTCGCACTCCGCCTGTTACGGCCTTATCTCCTATCAGACGGCTTTCCTGAAAGCCCATTATCCGGCGGCCTTCATGGCGGCCGTCATGACCAGCGACTACGACGATACCGATCGCCTGGCCATCGAGATTGCCGAGTGCAAGCGCATGGGCATCACGGTGTTGCCGCCGGACGTCAACGAATCGTTCCTGGAGTTCGCGGTCGTGCCGGGTACCAAGCAGGTCCGGTTCGGTATGGCGGCCATAAAGAACGTCGGTACCGGCGCCGTCGAAGAGATACTACGGGCCCGCGCCGAGAGCCAGTTCAGCTCGATTGAAGACTTCCTGACAAGGGTCAACGGCCGGACCGTCAACCGTAAGGCCATGGAGAGTTTGATCAAGTCCGGTGCCTTCGACCGCTACGGCGAGCGCACGACGTTGCTGCACAACCTCGACGTCCTGCAAGCCTTCGGTATCCGTGTCCAGAAGCAAGCTAACAGCGGTCAGACCGACATCTTTGGCAACGCCGTCGATAACAGCGGCGCTGATGAAATGCCCAAACTGGATCTCCAAGTACCGACGACCGTCATCGACAAACGCGATCAACTGGTCTGGGAACGTGAACTGCTGGGCCTCTACCTCAGCCAGCACCCGCTCGACGCTTTCGAGACCTTTCTGAGTGAGCAGTGCCTGCCCGTGGCGACGCTGAAGCCAGAACACGAAGGCAAGAACGTCAGCATCGGCGGCGCCATTAACGACGTCCGCGAGATTACCACCAAGAACGGCCAAAAGATGGCCTTCATAAAACTGGAAGATCAATCCGGTGAGATCGAAGTCATCCTGTTCCCTAATGCCTTCCAACAGACGCTAGGCTTGTGGGAGCGTGACCGGATCGTACTGATCCGGGGCAAGGTCAACGCCAAGGACCGCGACGGTAACATCAGCAGCGACGTCAAAGTCATGGTCGACGATGCCCGCGAGATTACCACTCAGCAAGCTAGCGCCTACCAGGCCACCGGCCGCAAACCGAAGACGCCCAAACAACCGAAGATTAAAGTGGCCTCGATGGTCGGTCCCGGTGCCAAAGCCGTCAGCGAAGTGACGGCGCCGGAGCGGGTCTACATCCGCGTCGCCAGTACTAAGGATCAAGCTATGCTGGCCAGTCTGAAGCAGATGCTTGATAAATATCGCGGCTCCACCGAGGTAGTATTGGTCCTCGGTAACGAAACCAATCGCCAAGCTATCAAGCTACCGGCCGGGCTCGACCGCGACAGCGAGGGTTTGTTTAAGCTGCGCGATCTCGTCGGCGCCGACAATCTGAAGATCCAGTAACTAACGGATCAGACCACTGGTGCGGGTCAGCACAAAACCGATGGTGGCGATGGTAATGATCAGAAAATCCAACTTAGGGTGATGGACGACGTACAGCTCGCTGCGCATAATCAGGCGACGCAGGTAGAGGCCGTGGCGGATCATAAAGACGATCAGGGCACTGCTGGCGATCAGGGTCACGGCAAACGTCGTCCAGGTCGGCTGGCCACCGTGCAGCAGCTGGATCCGGGAAACCAGTTGGCTGGCCGGCTCACGGGTCACCGGCTTGCTGTCACTGGCGCCGGCGACACTGGCTGGCGAGGCAACGCTAAAGCGGATATTGGCGACGCTGCTGGATGGCTTACCGTACTCGGCAACAACGATAGTCTGTTGTCCCTTGCCTTGGTAATTCGGCGCCGTAGCGACGCCAAACCCGACGTTCTGGTAGCCGGCGTTCAAGATATTGTCGCGGTGCTCCTGGCTGTTCATCCAGCCACCGACCGCTTCGCTAGCCCCGCTAAAACCGTAGGCCAGATTCTCTCCGGCTAGGTCGTAGTTGTAGCCAGATGCCGTGATAAAGCTCCACGGGGCTTTGCCGTCTGGTGTATTGTGGGCCCAGTAATTACGGCTGACCATATCGTCGGCTTTGGCTTGGGCGGCGGCTGTCAGTCGCTGGTCGATGGTAAGGTTGGTCTCGGCCGCCGCTTGGCGGGCCTGATTGGTCTTGGATAATAATGTTTCGCCGCTGTAGTCGCTGCTGGCCCCCAGTACGCCATGGCTCGACCACAGACCGTTGACGGTAACGCCAAGCGCTACCACCAAGAGCATCGGCAGGTACGGCCAGTACGATTTGACGTAGTGCTTGCTAGCCCGGTGATGACCGGCTTGGCGTTTCTTGGCGTGGGCCGGGGCTTTCGGTTTTGGTTTGGTAGATAGGGCCATGTTTGGTTGGGTATTTTTGTTTTAAGGATTTATGTGGTGATTATACCATACCGCTAGTGTTAGCTAGCAAAGCGCCAGCGGTACATCGCCATGGCCGCCGCCTGCACCACGTTAAACGATTCCTTCTGGCCGAACATCGGGATTACCACAGCTTGGTCGCACTGCGCCAGAACCTGCGGCTCGATACCTTCGACTTCACGGCCCAGGATCAGGGCTAACTTTTCCGGCATTATGAACTCCGGCAGGGCGATGCTGGTTGCCGTTTGCTCGAGCGCAGCGATGGCATAGCCGTCTAAGCGTAGTTCCGACAGTAGCCGATCGATATCGACCTGCCGCCGCCACATCGGTTGGGCTTCGGCCCCCAGCGCCGTCTTACTGATCTGCTTATGCGTCTTGGCAGCCAGATGCGGCAAGCGCTCATCGTCAGTCATCAGAGGGTAGGGTGTATAGCCGGATAATACTACTTGGACGCCCAAGCCCTCAGCCGTCCTGAGTAACGATCCAACGTTATGAGCACTCCGCAGATTATGAGCGATAACAATTAATTGCTTCATGGAGCTAATCATACCAAAAAAGCCCAGACGCTGTCAGGCAAGCGATAGGTTGGAGTTTTTCGCAGGAGTAAGCTAGCGCCACAGGTGACGCCAAGCGGCCCTGTAAAGCGCTCCGGAGAAAAAGCTCTGATCTATCGCTTGCAACAGGCTTCTTATTTATTGGAGAACCCTTTATACTTATGCTTAATGAGTCAAAATGCCCGTCTAGACGAAGAACAATCAACCGTTCGCCGCGCCCGCGTGATCGGTATGAATTACGTCGACACTTCGCAAGTTGCCCAAAAAACGCTGTATAAAGATATCCTGACGATTACCGAATTACGACAACTACGGATCATCCCGCTGCAGGCCGATCAGCATAACGTCATGTTCGGCGTCACCGTCACCACTTCACAGCAGACCATGACGGCTATCCGCCAACGCTTTCAAGATCAACGCATCTCCTTCGCCATAATTTCCGACACCGGCTACTCCGACTATATGCATCTGTATGATCCGCCGAAGCAAGTCATCTACCAGGACATCAAGCTCGACCAAGCCGATAACTCTATGCTGGTCAGCCAGATCTCGGCCTTGCTGCAGCAGGTCCGAGCCGACGACATGTTGGCTTACTTGGTCGAGCAGGCCCACCGCCTGAACGCCTCCGACATCCACGTCGAAACCCAGACCAACGACGTCCGCATCCGCTTCCGCATCGACGGCGTGCTCCACCCGATTGCCACGTTACAAAAAGATAAGTACCGAGTACTGATCAGCGCCATCGCCAGCGCCGGTAACGTCTCGACGGCGGCCGACGAGGCCCAACAAGGTCACATCGCTCAAAAAGCCACCATGGCCGATGGCACGGCCGTCGATGTCAATGTGCGGCTGGAAACCGTGCCGACGATCAACGGTATGGACGTCGTGATGCGGCTGTTTAACATGAACGCCGACATGTACACGCTCGAACGCCTTGGTCTCAGTGACAAAGAGCGGGCCACCGTCGACGCCATAATTGCCAAGCCCAGCGGCCTGGTGATGGTGGTCGGACCGACCGGCTCCGGTAAGACTACGACGCTCTACTCGATGCTCAACACGCTGAACGTTGATAGCCGTAAGATCATTACTATCGAGGACCCCGTCGAATACCAATACCCAGGAATCACCCAGATCTCTGTCACCACCAAGCCCGGTGCCGAAAGTACTAATTTTGCCGACAAGCTGCGGGCGGTGTTGCGGCTCGATCCGGATATCGTCATGGTCGGCGAGATCCGTGACATGGACACCGCTAAGACGGCCCTGCAATCGGCCCTGACCGGGCATTTGGTCCTGACGACCTTTCACGCCAGCTCGGCCTCGGCGGCCCTGACGCGCCTGGGCGATATCATCGGCCAGAATCCGTTGTTCGTGTCGGCGATCCGCTTAGTCATGGCCCAGCGGCTGATCCGACGGCTAGATGACAGCCTCAAGCAGCCATATACGCCCAGTGACGGCGAATGGCAGATGATAAACAACGTCTTAGCGACGCTGCCGGCCGATACACCGCGTCCCAACCTTGAAGGTCTGCAACTGTACAAGCCAGGCAGCTCACCAGAGAACCCCTACGGTTTTAAAGGCCAGATGGCCATCCGCGAACAATTTACCATGACCGATCAATTGCGGGCGCTGCTTGAAAAACCAGAAACGGCCCTATCGGCCCAGACCATCGAAGCGGCGGCTGCCGCCAGCGGTATGCACACCATGCTCCAGGATGGTGTCCTGAAAGTCATTGCCGGCGAAACCACGATGGAAGAGATCTTCCGCGTCGTCGGCTAACACTATTGTCTAATATCTCCTGAAGTGACATAATATAGGTATAACTCCCGAACAGGATAAAGAACAGCTTCGATTATCTAATGAGCTTTTTATCGAACGAATTCCTCAGACATTAATAGCAGGACATCTTGCTTCCATACCCTTGTTAGTGCCTGAATTATTAGCCGGAGAGCTGGCAAGCAATACTCTCACAGCAAAGACAACGCCGGAAGTTACATTGGTTACACGACCGACTGAAGTCGGGCTGACCATACCAAGTCCAGTCACTAATGCCAAACTCGCTGTCAAGCCGGATAAACTGACTGATGCGCAGATTAAAGTCGAACTTAGGCACGGAGCTAATTGGCGATCCGTAGCACATTGCCTAAATTTACCAGATTTCGTAGGCATGCCACCCCAAAAAGCAAAAAGCTATTGTGTAACTTGTCCGGTTACCATCAAATGTATTAATGAAGGTTTTGATTATGGAAGAGACGCTAGTCGTATAAGAGGTGGACTTGAACCTAGTGAATTACGTAAGGAATACCGGGACATCGCTGACAAACGTAAGACTGCCAAAGCCCTTGAACAAGCAGCGCTAGCCGAGGCGGTGAAAGAACGTCAACGAATCAAGGCTGCTGAAGCTGCTGTCATGCGTTTGCATTCTGAGCAGTAATCAGGTAGAGTTGTACAGATATGCAAAGCGTTATACAACTCATCGAAGCCAAATACCAAAAGCCAGCCGTCGTCGACGTCCGTAGTGGCGACACCGTCAAAGTACACCAGAAAATTCGCGAAGGTACCAAAGAGCGGGTGCAGGTCTTCCAGGGCCTGGTTATCCGCACCGGCAATAAAGGTGGTCATCTGAGCCGTATTACCGTCCGCCGCATCGCCAGTGGTGTCGGCGTTGAAAAAAGCTTCCTGCTGCACAGCCCCTTAGTTGTTCAGGTCGAAGTTACCAAGCGTTCGAAAGTCCGCCGCAACTACCTGACCTACATGCGGGCCCGCACCGGTAAAGCCGCTCGTCTGACCGGCCTCGACTTTAACCGCCGCGCCGTTAATACGCTTCCCGAAGCCGAAGCGGTCGCAATTGCCGAAGTTGACGCCGAAGTTGCCGTAGCTAGCGCCGAATAACATTTTTAAGCTGATACAATGAACTCCCCATCGTCTGGGGAGTTTTTAATTGGTACAATTGCACGATGATTATCGTCGGACTCGATGAAGTTGGCCGTGGTTGCTGGGCCGGACCGCTGGTGGCCGGGGCCGTCGTGCTCAAGCAGCCTATCGCCGGCCTGGCCGATTCGAAAGTACTGACCAAAAAGCAGCGTCAGGATTTAGCCGAGCAGATCAAGGCCGAGGCCCTCAGCTTCGGACTCGGCTGGGTAGCGCCAGCTTTTATCGATATGTACGGCCTGACGCTGAGCGTCCAGCGGGCCATGCAACAAGCCCTGGCAGCCATCGACGTGCCGTTCGATAAGATCATCATCGACGGTAATTATAATTACTTACCCAACGAGCCCGGAGCCACCTTCTTGATCAAAGCCGACGCCACGGTACCGGCCGTCAGCGCCGCCAGTATCTTAGCCAAGGTTGCCCGCGACGACTTCATGGTGCTGGCCGCCAAGGGTTTTCCAGGCTACGGCTTCGAACGGCACGTCGGCTATGGTACCGCCGCTCATCTGGCAGCCCTGAAGGTCCACGGCGTCACCGAGCTGCACCGTAAATCGTACAAACCCGTCCGGGCTCTGCTAGACTTAGAAGCTGAGGAGCACGCCACGATGGTAAAAAACGAAGGTAATCATGTCGCCAACTGAAATCGGTCGCAAGGCCGAACGAGCCGCCAGTGCCTACCTAGAGATGCGTGGCTATGAGATTTTGGAACGTAACTTCCGGCGCCCACGCTGTGAAATTGACATTATTGCCCGGAAAGACCAGGTCGTCCAGTTCGTCGAAGTTAAGTACCGCCGCAACGACGATCAGGGTAGCGGTTTCGACGCCATCACCAGTACCAAGTTGCGTCAGATGGCCCGCGGCGCCCACATCTGGGTCGAGGAGTCTAAGTGGTCCGGTGAATACATGTTGTCGGCAATCGAAGTCAGCGGCCCGACCTTTGCCATCATGGGCTTTATCGAAAACGCTTTTTAGTCGTAGAGGACGGGTTAGAGCCAGGCTTTGACGGCGGCTTCGTTGCGGTTGCGCCAGGCGATACGGCTGGCGATCTCTTGTTGGGCTAGGGTGACGTCGCGGGTGAGGGCCACGATAGCTTTCTTGGGCTCAAAGAAGTCGGTAAACTGTTGGAGTTCGGCCGGACGGCTGAAGATACTGCCACCGTAGCGGGCAAAGTAGCTGTAGCTCTTGTCACTGGCGTATTCGGTCTCGATCCACTCCCAGTGGGCCGTCAACCACTCCCAGGCGGCAGCACGGGCGTAACGGTTGCGTAGCAGCCAGACGTACCAGTGCATCAGGTCCTGGCGGCGGATGTCGCTGCCGGTCAGCATGTCGAGTATGGTCTGGTAGCGCTCAGCCTCTTTGACGGATGTCAGGGCGCCGGAGTATTCATCGCGGTCTTCGGCACTGCTTGAATCATTGTGTAATTGCAAAAGCTTATTAAAATCGTCGGCGCTGCCGTAGCGGGCACCA
Organism: Saccharimonadales bacterium (SeqCode); assembly: GCA_038231175.1. Classification (GTDB taxonomy): domain Bacteria; phylum Patescibacteriota; class Saccharimonadia; order Saccharimonadales; family UBA4665; genus UBA4729. Next base: position 24,356 of record JBBRLU010000006.1, read on the forward strand.
ACAAAGTAGACAATAGAGCGGGTGCTGGCCGACAGCTCAGCCGGTCGGCTGAAGCTAGCGAAGCGTTTGGTACCTTCTTCGAGTACAGCTGGTACTTTGGCGCCGGCGGCCAGCGAGATGATGAGTCCGCGGAGGTGGAGGTTGTTGGCATCGTCGTCGGGCGCGTCGTCCCAGCCGAGCTGGACGACCAGTGGTTCGACCAGTCTGCCGACGAGGGCGTTCAGTTTGTTTTCGGCCACCTGATCGCCTTCGATCAGCCGGCGGGCTTCGGCAATGGCGCCGGCGATAGCACCCCAGACATTGTCGCTGGTTTCGCCGTCGTAGGCTTTGACCAGGTCGAGTAGGTCGACGGTGTCACTAAAGCCGCCACGCTGCAGCAGCGTATAGCCGTCCAGTAACAGCAGGCGGTCGATAGTTCCAACCTTGCCGGCACTGACGGCGCTGGTAATCTGCGACCGGTGATCACTGTTAGCGTACCTTGGCAAGCTGTAGCTGTGCCCGTCGTGATTAAGCAGTAGCAAGGCGTTCGGCTCGCCGACAATGGCGGCCGAGCTAGATGAGGTCATGAGGCTTAGGTCTAGTTTAGTAGTGGCCGCTAGCGGTACCTGCCACGGCTCCTGGTCGTTATTGACGACACTGGGGTCACTGTAGAACCGTTGCTGCGACAGATTGGCTTCGGCGCTGCCTGGTTGCCAGTCGATCGTTAACAAAGGGTAGCCAGGATTATTGATCCAGTTGGCCATGAAAGCGCTGACATCCTGCTGGCTACTGTCTGATAAGGCTGCCCACAGGTCGGCGGCTTCGGTATTAGCGTAACGGTGTTTGGCGAAGTAGGCTTCCAGGCCGGCCCGGAAGGCTTCCTCGCCGATGTAGTGCATCAGCATGTATAAGACGGTGCCGCCCTTGGCGTAGACGATGCTCGGGTCGAACAGGCTGCTGATCTGGTCCGGGTGGCTGACCTCGCAGTGGATCGGCTGGACGTCGGCCAGACTGTCACGGCGCTTGGCGCTGGCGCCTTCGCTTGAGACGAATTGTTCCCAGATGTGCCATTGGGGATACATGGCGTCGACGGCCCGGTACTCCATCATGTTGGCAAAGCTTTCGTTGAGCCACAGATCATCCCACCATTTCATGGTGACCAGATTGCCGAACCACTGGTGGCTCAGTTCGTGGGCCACGACCAGCGCGATGTATTGCTTGGATTCGATCGAGCCGCTGGCTTCGTCGAGCAGCATGGCAACCTCGCGGTAGGTTACCAATCCCCAGTTTTCCATGGCGCCACTGGAAAAGTCGGGCAGGGCGATCATGTCGAGTTTTGGTAGCGGGTAGGGCGTATTGAAGTAGTCACCAAAGAACTCCAGCGACTTCACGGCCACCTCCAGACTGTGCTGGGTCAGAGCGACATTGTCGGGGGTGGCGTAGGTCCGGACCAGAACGCCGTCTTTGGTGGTGGCTTCCAGGTAGCCAAGCTCACCGTAGACGAAGGCCAGCAGGTAGGTGCTCATGCGGGGCGTAGTCTCGAAGCTGGTGACAAGTGTTTTGCCTACGGTCTGCTGGTCTTTGACGGGGGTGTTGGCGATGACGGTTTCGCCGGCCGGCGTCGTCAGCGTCAGGTCAAAGGTGGCCTTGGCTTCCGGCTCGTCGACGCAGGGAAAGGCCTCACGGGCGTGGTGGCTCTCGAACTGGGTGGCGATCAGCTGCTTCTTGACGCCGCCAAGCTTGAATTCACAGGGGTAGATACCGTGCATCGGGGTGGTTATAGTGCCCTCAAAATCCAATGTCACCGTGTAATTACCGGGGTAGAGCTGGGCCTCGGCGTGCAGCCGGACCTCGTCGAAGCTAGCCTGATTATTGATCCGGGCGACGGGGAAGGCCTGGTCGCCTTTTTTATCGTGCTTAGTGATCGAGGCAGCGGTTATCTTTAAACCCTTCTGGTGCAAGGTGATGCGCTCCGAAGGCCGACCGACTTTCTTGCCACGGACCGTGACGCGCCCATGGAAACTCATGCTATCGCGGTCGGGGGTGAGTTCAAGGGCATAGTGCTCGGGCTGAAATTGCTGAAATAAACGGGTTACGGCTTTAGTCATATGAGGCTCCTCCACTTCAATATCCTTAGTGTAGCAGCCCTCAGTGTAAGCGTCACGCTATAGTTTTCATTGACTTCCAAAAGCTGTGGCGCTATTATATTAGGGTTACTCCGGCCGACAGGTCGGATTTTTTCATACAGAGACCATACAGAGTAAGTGAGCAGAATAAACGAGTTAACTACAAGAAAGAAGTAATAATCATGGAATTAGATTTTAAACAACTAGCCCTAGCAATAAAGACTATCGCCGAGGAAAAGAACCTCCCCGAAGCCGTCGTGCAGGAAGCTGTCGAGCAGGCCTTAGCCGCCGCCTACCGCCGCGACTACGGCGACCGCGAGCAGGAAATCCGGGTGACGATGAACCTGAACACTGGCGAAGTCGACGCCTACGTCACCAAAGAAGTGGTAGAGCGCGTCGGCGACGACGCCTACGAGATCAGCATTGCCGACGCTAGCGTTATGAAGAAGAACGCCGCCAAAGGCGACCTGATCGAGATCCATGAAAAAGTTAGCAGCTTCGGCCGCGTCGCCGCTCAGACCGCCAAGCAGGTTATCTTGCAGCGCCTGCGCGAAGCTGAGCGCGAGATCGTCATGGCCGAGTACGAAGATAAGATCGGTACCGTCATCAACGCCACCGTCTCGCGTGTCGAAGGCAACATCTGCCGTATCGACCTCGGTAAAGCCCAGGGCATCATGCCCCGCAGCGAGCAGATCCAAGGTGAGCGCTACTACCCCGGCCAGCGCATCAAAGTTTTTTTGAAAGATGTCGAGCGCGGTTTCCGTGGACCACAATTAGTGGTTTCCCGTGGTAATAAAGAATTTATCGAATGGCTGTTCCGCGGCGAAGTCCCGGAAATGGAAAGTGGTGCCGTCGAGATCAAGGGTATCGCCCGTGAAGCCGGTGTCCGCTCCAAGATCGCCGTCGCCAGTTCGGTGCCTGGTGTCGACCCCGTCGGTACCTTCGTCGGTGGCCACGGTACGCGCGTCAACGCCGTCGTCTCGGAAGTCGGTGAGCAGGAAAAGATCGACATCATCGTCTGGGCCGATAACCCCATCGACTACATCACCCAGGCCCTCAGCCCGACCAGAGTCAGCAAGGTCATCCTGGACGAGGCCAACAAGAAAGCCCGCATCCTGGTACCCGAAGATCAGCTCAGCATCGCCATTGGTAAGAGCGGTCAGAATGTCCGTTTAGCCAGCAAGCTGACCGGCTACGAACTCGATATCGAAGCCGACCGTGCGATCCTGACGCCTGATACCGCACCAGAAGCAGCCGCCGCAGCGGTAGCTCCAGCTTCAGTCGCGGTCCCAGCTCCGGTCCCAGCGCCAACGCCAGCGCCAATACTGACACCAGCAGCAGCGGTCCACGACGATACGGCACCCAGCAGCCATGGCGTCGTCGAAACCATGATTCTACCGAAGCAGCCTAAGCTCAAGAAGAAGAGCGACCTGGAAAACAGCTTACTCGAGGCCATCGAAGCACACGGCGAATAATTCTAATTAGCAGTACTGATAACTCAGTCTCGGCCGGCAGACAAATCTAGTTAGCACTCTTGACCATAGAGTGCTAATTGTATTATTATGGTGTAACAGGTTATAAAACAAACCTAGCGTAAGTAATAGTATGCCTAAGCAAAGGAGAACGAATTATGATGCCTAACTCTCCCGATTTTCAAGAATTTCTGAATCACCTGACCAATAACGCTTTACAAAGCCTGAAGCACGCCGATGCCATTGCCCGTTCATTCGGCAGTGCCTATGTCGGAACTGAACATCTGCTGTTAGGCGTTCTGGCCCAGGATGGTAGTATGGGCGGCAAGATGTTGGAAGGCGCCGGTGTGACGCTCGACCGCGCCCGGCTAGCTTTGAACCTGACGCCAAAAACACTGGTTATCAACATGGGTGCCAAAGGCCTCAGCGAAACCGCCAAACTGACGCTCAGGACGGCTTACGACGTGGCCCAAGATTATAGCCAGGAGTACTGCGGTACCGAGCACATCCTGTACAGTATCCTGACCCAAAAGAATGCCCGGGCCACGATCTTGCTACGGGACATGAATATCGACGTCGATACTATCATGAACGAGCTCGAACAGTTCCTGAACCGCCAACAGTACGATGACAACGATGTTCTAGGCGGCCAACGTCGCAACAAGAAAATTAAGAAGACGGCCCTTGATTTTTATGGCACGGACATCACGGCTCAGGCCCACTCCGGTAAACTCGATCCGGTCGTCGGCCGCGAAAACCAGATCCGCCGTTTGATCACTATCCTGAACCGCCGGACCAAGAACAACCCGGTCCTTATCGGCGAACCGGGCGTCGGTAAGACGGCCATCGTCGAAGGTCTGGCCCAGCGCATCATCGCCGAAGACGTGCCCGACAGTCTGCTCGACAAGCGGATCGTGATGCTTGATCTAGCCGGTATGATCGCCGGTACCAAGTACCGTGGGGAGTTCGAGGAGCGCCTGAAGAAGGTTATGACAGAGCTGGAAAAAGACACCAAGACGATCGTCTTTATTGACGAGCTGCACCTGATCGTCGGTGCCGGTGCCGCCGAAGGCGCCATGGACGCCGGTAACATCCTCAAGCCAGCCTTGGCCCGGGGAAAGATCCAAGTTATCGGTGCCACTACGACCAACGAATACACCAAGCACATTGAAAAGGATGCCGCCCTGGAGCGCCGCTTCCAGCCGATCCAGGTTCCGGAAACCAATCCGACCGAGACGCTAGCGATTCTGAAAGGCCTGCGTAAGCACTACGAAGCCTTCCACGGCGTCAAGATCAGCGACGAGGTCCTGGCCGACGCCGTAATGCTCGCCAAGCGCTACATCAACGACCGCTTCATGCCCGATAAGGCCATCGACCTGATTGACGAATCGGCCGCCCACCTGCGCGTCGATAAAGGTAAGACCAGTCCCGAAGTCCGGAACTTACAAAAAGAGGCCAAGCTGGTCAACACCCGGATCGAAGAGGCCGTCGACGCCGAAGACTACGAGCGGGCGGCGCAGTATAAGACGCGCGCCAGCCAGATCAATGACGGTCTTAAAAAACTACTGGACGGCAACAAACAACAGAAACGCTTGGTATTGACCTCTGAAGACCTGGCCGACGTCGTGGCCCGCATGACCGGTGTACCGGTCAAGAAAGTCATCCGCTCCGAAGCCAAATACCTCCTGACACTGGAAAAGACCCTGCAGAAATAC
>JBBRLU010000007.1:0-26361 GCA_038231175.1 Saccharimonadales bacterium (SeqCode)
CTCCGCCGAAGAACTGGCGCTAGCCAACCGGGTCGTGGCCGGCGAAAAAGCGGCCAAAGACCAGATGGCCGAAGCCAACATGCGGCTGGTCGTCTCGATTGCCAAGCGCTACGTCGGTCGAGGGCTCGACCTGCTCGACCTGATCCAAGAAGGTAACACCGGCCTGCTGCGGGCCGTCGAGAAATTCGACCCCGACAAGGGCTTTAAGTTCAGTACCTACGCCACCTGGTGGATCCGTCAAGCCATCACCCGTGCCATCGCCGACCAGGCCCGGACGATCCGGACTCCGGTGCATATGGTCGAAACCATCAACAAACTACTGCGCACCCAACGCCGCTTGACCCAGGAACTTAACCGCGAACCGTCCAATGAAGAGATTGCCAAGGCCATGGAGATCGAAGTCGACAAAGTCGAGCATATCATGAAGATCAAGCAGGATATTTCCAGCCTTGACGCCTCCATCCGTGACGACGAGGAAGATTCTGTCCTAGCCGACTTCATTGAAGACGAAGACACTGTCTCGCCAGAGGAATCAGCCACCGGCCAGCTCTTGAAAGAGCAGGTCAAGGATATGCTCGGTGCCCTGACCGAACGTGAACAGAAGATCCTGAAATTACGCTTTGGTCTGGAAGACGGCAAAAGCCATACCCTTGAAGAGGTCGGCCAGGAATTCAGCGTCACCCGCGAACGCATCCGCCAGATAGAGGCTAAAGCGCTCGCTAAGCTACGCAAGCACCGCGACGCTAAAAAACTGCACGATTACATTAAATAGCAGGGGGTAGACTGTGGCTATGAACACGAAGATTATCGGCATCGCCGGCACCAACGGCTCCGGTAAAGACACGATCGGACATATCCTAGCTGATAAACACGGCTATTTGTTCATATCGGTCACCGATTTGCTGCGGGCCGAAGCCGTCCGCCGCAATCAGCCGGTGGAGCGCGAAGTGTTACGTGAGATCAGTGCCGAGTGGCGCCGCGAACTTGGCCTCGGAGTCCTCGTCGACAAGGCCGTGGCCGAATTTGAAGTCTTAAAAGCTATCTACAAGGGTGTGGTGATGGCCAGCCTGCGCAACCCCGGTGAAGCCCAACGGGTCCACGAAATGAGTGGCACTGTCGTCTGGGTCGACGCCGACCCCCAAACCCGCTATGACCGCATCCAGAAGAACGCCGCCTTACGCAACCGGGCCGAAGAAGACAATAAAACCTTCGAAGAATTTTTGACCGAAGAAGAAGCCGAAATGCACACCCCAGCCGGTGGTGATGATGCCAACCTGAACAGTGCCGGCGTCAAAGACATCGCCGACGTATTCCTAGCCAACGAATCGTCTGATCTAGGCGATTTAGCCCGACGGGTCGCTAAACAGTTAAATATTGTATAATATACATAAATGTGCTATAATATTTTTATGGCAATGGAACAGCTGGAATCTACCGGGACAGAGCAGTTTTTTGAACGGCACCATCGGACGCTGGGCCAAATTGGCAGCATTGTCGGGCTACCGACCAATTTCACGTCATCCCTCGACCAGGCTGTCAGCTTAACCCAGCCTTGGGTAGCCGGCGACCACACCCGATCACAAATGGATATATCTATCTCAGAAGCTCAGTCAGCCGAGTTACGGCCATTGTTTGACGACCTGGGTCTGTCGCGGGTAACGGTATTAGACAAGCGCGACTATGATCATATTCTGGTACCGGGTGCTGTGCAGCTGGGTAACAATGGTAGGATTAAATTCCTTAAAGAAACAATCGAGCAAGGCGGTGTCAGCGCCGGCGACATCGTATTGCTGGGTGGCCAACGTAAAGTGTTCGGCGAAGTCGAATCGCACTTGCTGAGTGAAGATCTGCGATCAGTACATGAGCAGGGGATTCAGGATGATTGGATCGATGCCCTCGCTAACCAGATTGAAAATCTAACCTGGGAAACTGACTTTATGCGGCTGGCCGCCATCAAGCACTTAGGGGCGTTACCATTAAGACGGCTCCACTTGCGGGTAATCGGGCCAGACACCAGACCTCCCTACGACGCTGTCAAGCAATACGAATTTAGTTGGCGCGACATCCCACTACGTCTAATGCATACCTTGGCCACGCAACGACCTAATGGCGAGGCTCGACATACAACAGAATCGTGTGTAAAGGAGTGGGTGGCTGCTGCCGAACCGGCGGCAGGCGCGGTAGTCGGCTTTATTGCCAGTAATCCGCACCGTGACCGAATGGCCAAGAGCTGCCGCCGGGCACTCATAACCAGTGGTCGACCAGATATTACGTTAATAGCCGCCGGTCCAGCTAACGCTGAGGGCATCGGTGACAAAATATTCCTCGGTGAATTAGCCAGAAATTTGTACGAAGACACCTTACTCGGGTAAGGGCCCATAGACGCCGGCCTTAGTAGCGTGTTTTGGCAACTGATTATAATCCGGTAGTAACTTCTGACCGCGCTGCAGTAATCGCACTAGCTGGCTAAATGATGCAGCAATCTGGGCACTCTGAATAATCATACCCATAGCCTCTTTGCCATAGGAGATGATGTACAGTTTATCGTCGTAGGTTCCCCATTCGACGGGCGAAGTGTAGTCGTCTCGCTTCAGCCAAGTTCGCTCCAACAAAACGATCGGGTCAGATGTTTTATAATCTGCGGTCGCCGTCTCTGTATCGGGAGTCAGAGCCAGGCGCTGGACGCCGGCCGTAACGGCTAACATACGGTAATTATGTAACTGCTCAAAACCATAGAATTCGATACCGGCAGGGCTATGAATAAACAATACTTTGGTAGATGCGTCAGCCATTTCTGTAAAAATAGTTCCTATTTCGTCTGGTCCCTGTAAATAACGCACCCCCGGCTGCTCCTGGCTACGTAGATAGGCAGCTAGTAAACTATCGGTATCGGCCTCGAGCTCTTTTTCGGCTTGCTGCCGTTGCTGCCGTAAGCTACGGGAAAGTTGTAATAATACGGTAGGATTCTCGGCTGAATAGTGTAGCTTCTTATCCTTATCGAACCGTTTTGCCAGCCCTACGGATACTAATTTGTCGAGCACCTTATAGCAGTTTGTCCGGGTCTCCTGTACAAAAACGGCCAATTCAGCCGGTTTCCAGTCTTTTTTAGTCAGCAACGCTTGGTAACATTTTGTTTCGACTTGACTGAGGCCGGCAGCGGATAAATTAAGCATAATACTAGCTTAGCTCAATTATATATATTTGTAAATATTAAATTCACAAATATAGCATAGCATCTGATAATAATCTAGAATTATGTTCGCGTAACTTGACATACATGGAGAATAACATATAGTTAGTTTTAATAAAACGTTACATAAGCAAGGTGAAGACTTAGGAGCAATGATGATGGACTTTAGTAACTACGAACAGGGCGCTGCCCTATACGCCCTAGGTAATAGCGTACTACCGGAAATAGCTGACCGGGCTAATTACCAGCTGACCGACCAGCCAGACAAAGTTAACTTACAAGGCTTGATAGCCAAACTCGGTCCTGACAAAGAATTACAAAAGAACATCGGTGTCGTCCGTGAGGCCCTAGGCGACAATGCAACCGGACAAATTGCTGATTGGGTTGAGCGGTCGGGTATCATGTACCCGGTCGAGCGTAGCTTTATGAAACCAACTGCCGTACCAGAGCGAGCCGATACGGTAATTATTAACGGTGGCGTCGCCAATTGGATGCTGCGTCGTGCCGGCGTCGTTCTGCGTATGGACCCCAAAAACGTTGGACAGGTCCTGCTACCTATTGGAAATCGACAAATGGGCGCTGCCGAGCATCAATTAGTACAAACATCAGAAAGAAGCCGTGGCCAACGCCCAACAGAGGCCCAATTTGTTGAACAATTCGTAGTACCAAGCTTAGCGATGGCTGGTTTTGACGTGCGCCTCATTCCGGTCGAATCGAGTCGCGGCGACGAAGTCCTGGATGCACTACTTGCAACGGTGCCATCAATCCTCGACGGAACGGTAATCGTAGCTGCCAACGCGCCCAATGCGCTCCAAGCTGCTGGCGAGCTCCGCCTTGCCGGACAACGAGTGCGACCAGAATTTGATATCAATGGCCAACAAGTCCATATGGTCAGCGATAGCATAGCCCTTGCCCGGCGCGGTGAAGCTGCCAAGACACACCAGAACCCAGCAACCGCAGTAGGGCAGTTGGGCCGCAATGGCCTCTACCTAGTTATGAATGGAATCGTCGTCTAAGAGCGCTTCTATTTTTTCATCGTTCTGTAATGTAGATCGAGTACAGCCCGTCGCGAGTGCTTGCGGGTGTGCCGTTGGATCAGGCGGAAGCCAAAGAATAGCCCGGCGGCCGCTAGGGCCGTCAGCCAATCCATGGCAGTGAGTGGGCCGGTGCTGAAATACGGCGCGACCCAAGGGTTATAGATGATGTTAATAATTAAGAAAAATGAGCCGCCAAAGGCCGCGAGTAGTTTTTTGTTACTCCATAAATAACTGGTGAAGAAGTTTTCGTGGGCGTCGGCCCGTTCAAATAATAAATAGACGTTCAAGCATAGTACTAACGTAAGCCAAGTCAGGGTGGTCGCCTGTAAATACAACGGAGTATCGGTGGCGATAGACTGCGGGCTGAGGTCATGCCGGATAAAGAAGAATAGGTAGTTGCCATAGCTGAGCAGGGCAGCCAAGGCGCCGAAGCCAATAAAGCCAAGGACGGCGCGGCGATTAATAATGTGATTATGCAGGTTGCGGGGTTGTTCTTTCATCAGCCGCGACAGCGGCGCGTCCCAACCGAGGGCGGTGATTGGTAATAGTTGGGCCACGATGTCGATGGCTAGAATCTGGATCGGCGTGATAGCCGGGGCGATCTGGAAAGCAGCCACGGCGGCCAAACCGAGCAGGACGGTGAACAATTCGCCGGCATTAGCCGTCAGTACGCAGCGAGCGGCCTTGCGGATGTTCTGGTAGGTCAGGCGACCTTGCTCGATGGCGCCGACGAGCGTGGTAAAGCTATCGTCGAGCAGAATGATCTCGGCGGCGTTCTTAGCGACGTCGGTACCGGTGCGACCCATGGCGACCCCGATATCGGCCCGTTTAAGGGCCGGGGCATCATTAATGCCATCACCGGTGACAGCTACGACGTGGCCGCTGCGCTTGACGATCTCGACGATACGCAGCTTATCCTCGGGTGCTACCCGCGAAAAGACAGCACCGCCACGTTCTACCAGCTGCAAGATCTGGGCATCGGCTAAGCCGGCCAGCTCGTCACCTATAATCACGGTTATGTCTTTACCTAAGTTAGCTTTAAGGGCTACGGCTTTGGCGGTCGCCGGGTAGTCGCCGGTGATGATCGATACTTTTATGTGGGCGCCGGCGGCGGCCTTCATAGCGGCTGGCACGGCGTCGCGCAGCGGGTCGACCATGCTGACCATGCCGAGGAAGGTCAGGTGTTGTTCGACTTCGTCCATCTTGAGTGTCGACAGGTCCGTTTTGGCCGGTAATAGCCGATAGGCAAAAGCTAGATTACGGCGGGCACTGCCAGCCTGTTGCTCGTTATAATCGTTAAAAAAGGTGCGGTCGGCGGCCGTCAGGGGACGGACGTGGCCGTGGTCCCACAGGTCATGGCTACGCGTCAGGACGCTTTCGGGAGCCCCTTTGACAAAGACCATCAGTTGGCCATCGCGCTGGCGGACCGAACTCAGCAATTTGCGGGCGGAGTCGAACTGGAATTCTTTCAGTTCCGGGTTGGAGGCGTCCCAGACGTCGGGGTCGAGCCCGGCTTTGCGGGCTAGGGTGATCAAGGCGCCTTCGGTCGGGTCACCGACGACGTACCAGCCAGAGTGGTCGTCATCGGGGGCGTTGACTTTGGCGTTGCTAGCAAAGACCCCCGTGGCAAAAAATAATTCTAGCTCTTTGAGTTTTTTGGCACCGACCGTCACGCCCCGTCCGCTTACCAGCTGGCCGTTGGCTTCGTAGCCACTGCCGGTTGTCTTATATAAGGTCCGGCCGATCAGCGCTGCTTCGACGGTCATTTCGTTTTTGGTGAGGGTGCCGGTCTTGTCGGTCAAAATGTAATTAGTAGCGCCCAATGTCTCCACGGCGGCTAGTTTTTTAACTAACGCTTTGGCCTTGGCTAGCCGGCCGGCAGTCTGGGCCAGCGTAATATTGACTTCGGCGATCAGTGCCGTCGGTATCATGGCGGCACCAATGCCGATGCCGAACAGAATCGAGTCGTGCAGCCCTAGGTGGGCATGCAGGGCGATCAGGGTTAGCAGCACCGCTAACACGGCGGTCCCTTGGGCGATCCGCTTGGACAGGTGGGACATCTCCTTTTGCAGTGGCGAGGGTTCGGTATGGGTGGCTTGGCTTAAGCTGGCGATCCGCCCCAGCTCGCTCTGCATGCCTGTGCCGATCACCACCCCATAGCCGGTGCCAGAGGCAATAGTCGTGCCCATGAACAATAAGTTATGGCGATTTCCGAGCGGCACGCTGGCGCTGATGGCGTGGACAAATTTACGGCTGGGGTTACTCTCGCCGGTCAGGGCAAAGTCGTTGCTGGCCAGTTCTTCCTCTTCGATTATTCTTAGGTCGGCGGGCACACTGTCGCCACTCTCTATATAAACCACGTCGCCGGCGACAAGTTCGGTCGAATCAATCGGCGCCAGGTGCCCGGAGCGCAGGACCTTAGCCTGCGGCACTAATAATCGCTCCAAGCCTTTCATCAAGGTTTCGGCTTTGTGTTCCTGAAAGTAGCCGACGGCGGTGTTGAGCGTGGCTATCAAAAATAAGATAACGGCCGTCTTGATATCATGCAGATACAGCGCGAAACCGGCGCTCAGTAATAACATCAGCACCAACAGGTTTTTAAACTGGCGCAGCAGGGTAGTTAGGGCTGCCTCATGCTTAGTGACTTGTAAACGGTTGAAGCCGTGCAGTTGCAGGCGCTTAGCAGCCTCGGCCTCAGTCAAGCCTTGGCGAGTGGTTTTAAGCTCTGCTAAGACATCATCCACCGGTTGGCGGTAGTAGCTGAGGCGCTGATAATCATCCATACATAAGCATTATACCGGTGAGCCATAAAAAGTGCTCATGCTTGTGGCTTGGCCAGGGGCGTGGCACTATATACTGAATGACTAATCCAGAGCTGGACCACCCGAAAATTATTGAGCCCGCACTAGACGTAATAATTGATGACATGGACGTGGCTGCTATTGCTAGTGACCCGATACGGTCATACCTGAACCAGATCGGGCGGGTACCGTTATTGACCGCTGAGCAAGAAGTGGACTTAGCTAAACGCACTGAAGCCGGCCTGTACGCTACCCACCTGTTAGCAGAAAACGATGCCTTACCAGCCCTCCGAAATACTCAGCTGACTGATTTAAAATTAATAGAAGCTGATGGAGTGGTAGCTAAAAAACAATTAATCGAAGCCAATTTAAGGCTAGTTGTCTCGAATGCCAAACGCTATATAGGTAAAGGTATGGACCTTTTGGACCTGATTCAAGAAGGTAATCTTGGCCTAATGCGAGCTGCCGAAAAATTTGATTACCAAATGGGCTTTAAATTTTCAACTTATTCCACCTGGTGGATCCGCCAAGCAATCGCTCGAGGTATAGCTGACCAGAGCCGTACTGTCCGGGTGCCGGTGCATGTGGCAGAGCAGATCAATAAGATTAACCGAACTAGCCGTGAACTAGCCGTTTCGCTGGGTCGTGGTCCGACCGACGAAGAGTTAGCGATTGAAACTGGTTTGCCGGCCGCCAAAGTAAAGGAGATCAAAGACTTTGCTAAAGTACCGCTCTCGTTGCAGGCACTTATTGGTGAGGATGAAAGCAGTGAACTTGGTGACCTTATTAAGGATACCAGCGCCCTTGACCCCAGTGAACACGCAGCTTTGCAAGACCAAAGACGGCTATTGGAGAAGGCCACACAAAGTTTAGATAAACGCGAAGCCTTCGTTATTCACTGTCGTTTTCCACTTAACGGCCAAGTTCCGCAGACGCTAGATGAAATTGGCCAGCAGTTAGGCTTGACCCGTGAACGTATCCGCCAGATAGAGGGCAAGGCACTATCGAAGCTGCGCCATCCTTCTCAAAGTAATGCCTTACGTGCTTTTAGCAGTGGCGAATAGGCTATACTGAACAGATGAGTAACCCGGCAACCTTGCCCGCTACCACCCGTAAAAAACTGGTCGTCATTGACGGTAAAAGCGTCTTTTATCGCGGCTATTACGCTATGCCCAATCTGACCACTAAAGATGGCACGGGTACCGGTGGAGTATACGGCTTCGCCATGATGGCCTTAGAGGTCATCCGTCGCTTGAAGCCGGATTACGTGGCCGTGGCCTGGGATAAGCCAAAGACCAACATCCGTCGCCGCCTAGAAATGTACCCGGCCTACAAGGCTGGTCGCAAACCGGCCCCCGAAGACTTTAAAGCCCAGATACCGATTCTGCATGAACTACTACAGGCTTTCGGCTGGCCGCTCTACGAAATGGACGACTATGAAGCCGACGACATTATGGGTACGCTGGCGGTGCAGGCGGCCGCGCAAGATATCGAAACACTGTTAATCACCTCCGATATGGACATGCTGCAACTGATTAACGACAAGGTACACGTCTACGCGCTCAAGACCGGGCTGTCGAACATAGAAATGTACTCGCCGGCAACTTTTGAAGAAAAATACGGCATCAAGGTCGACCAGTTCTTGGACCTCAAGTCGCTAAAGGGCGATAGCTCGGACAATATTCCCGGTGTGCCCGGTATCGGCGAAAAGGGGGCTCTGGAACTACTTAAGCAATACGGCGACCTCGACACGGTCTATGACAATATAGACCTGATTAAAGAGTCTATGCGCAAAAAGCTCGTAGCCGGAAAAGACTTAGCCTACTTAAGTAAGGAGCTGGCCCGAATCTGGACCGACGCCCCGATGGAGCTCGACCTAGCGGCCGTCGATGGTACCAAAGCCGACCCAGCCGCCATCATGGAGATGTTACAAAAATTAGAATTCCGGACGCTGGTCCGGCAGTTACCGGATATCATGCAGCTGCCGGTCAGTAACGTCACGATCGAGGTCGGCGTGGCGCTCAAAACTGGTAAGAATACGATAATTACCAGTGACAGCGAGCTGAAAAAGCTAGATTTCACGACTCAGCAACCGCTGCTGCTACACTCGCGGGCCGCCGGCAAACATGGTCGCCAGCCCCAGGCCATCATCATCGGTCTTAGTGAGACCGAAACCTATACGCTAGACCTCGCCAAGCTATCGCCGGCGGCTGTCAAAACGGCGTTAGGAAACCTATCTACGGTTGTCGGCTACGACCTTAAATCAAGCTTAAAAGTACTGCTAGCTCTGGGTATCGCGCTGCCGCCGGTTACCCACGACGTCCAGGTCGGGGCCTTTCTGCTCAACAGCTTGCGCCGCGAGCAGACGCTGACCGAACTGGCCCAGGCCGACCTCGGCTACGACGGCTCGGCCTTCGAAGATATCGACGCCGAAGAACTGATGGGTCGCTCGGCTGAGATCACGGCCGTCATCCGGGCTCTGTTTGCCCAGCAGACCAAAGACTTAAAAGCGGTCCCCAAGCTGCAGCAGCTAGCCCGCGATATCGAGTGGCCGGTCATCACCGTCTTAGCCGAAATGGAGTTTACCGGTATCCAGCTCGATACTGAATACTTGGCGGCCTTCGCCGTCGAGGTCGACGATACCATTTCCGACCTCCAACAACAGATATACGGCCACGCCGGCCAAGAGTTTAACATTGCCTCGCCGTCGCAACTAGCCGATATTCTGTTTGAAACCATCGGCCTATCGACACAGGGGATTAAGAAGGGTAAGACCGGCTACAGTACGGCCGCCAGCGAACTTGACAAGCTCCGTGGTAGCCACGAGATCATCGATTTTATCAGTCAGTACCGCGAGGTCGCCAAACTCAAGAACACCTATATCGACGCCCTGCCAAAACTAGTCGACGCCCAGTCGCGGCTGCACACCACCTTTAACCTGACTATCGCCCAGACCGGCCGCCTCAGCAGCACCGACCCTAATCTGCAGAATATCCCCACCCGAACTGACCTCGGCCGCCGTATTCGCACCGCCTTCGTAGCCGGACCCGGTAATAAATTAGTCAGTGCCGACTACTCCCAGTTCGAGTTACGCCTGGCGGCCGTCCTGGCCTCCGATACCGAGCTGGTCGAGATGTTTAACCGCGGTGCCGATATCCATACCGCCACCGCCGCCCAGGTCTACGGCCGCGAGACCGAAGACGTTACTAAGGGTATGCGCCAGGCAGCCAAGGTCATCAACTTCGGTATCTTGTACGGTATGAGCCCCCACGGCTTAGCCATTGCCACCGGTATGACGCGCGAGCAGGCGGTAACCTTCATCGCTAAATACAAGGCACTGCGTCAGCCGCTATTCGACTACATGGACGATCTGTTAGTCCAGGCCAGGGAAGACGGTTACGTCGAAACTCTGCATGGTCGCCGCCGACCGATGCCGGACATAACGTCGGCCAATTTCATGGTCCGTCAAGCAGCCGAACGGGCCGCCATCAATATGCCGATCCAAGGAACCGAGGCCGATCTGATGAAACTGGCCATGATCAACGTCCAGAACCGGCTGCAAGCCGACTTTCCAGCCTCGCGACAATTACTGCAGATCCACGACTCTATCCTGGTCGAGTGCCCAGCGGCTGACGCCGATGCCATTGCCAAACTCCTCAAGGATGCCATGGAACAGGTCTATAAATTACCAGTCCGTTTAGATGTTGATGTGACGATCGCCGATAACTGGGGCGCACTGTAAATTCTTACAGACGACTGGCAAGTCTGAGCTCATAGTATTTTTTATAAGCGGAGGACGAGTTATGGGCAGTGAACATATACCAGAACAAAGAATTATTGATGCCGGCATAGCGACGGCAAACCAATACGCCAACAGCGGTACGATTGTTGAGCTTGACGGAGTCCACCTAGCCAACACCTTACATGACTATGGTCTGAGGCGGCGGGAAATACAGCGCAGCCGATTTAACATCCCGACTGGCCGTCTGACTGTTCAGCACGAAATCCCGCTCTTTTTATCGTAAATCTAAGCGGCAGTCTATACTGAACACATGGATGAACAGCTTTTACGACAAATCGTACGCCAACTAAAGTTTCTCAACTTTTGGATCGCCTTCTTTGGTGTCATTATAATAATCACTCTGGCCGCCACGGGGCTGATCTTGTTTAAGATCGTCACCGTTGCTAATGATTCGGTCAAGAAGTTCGACTCGTTTCAGCAACAGACCAGCAAAAGTCTTAACGTCAAGCAACAACTGTGTTCGGACAGCAGCCTAAGCGCCTTATTAAGTTCCCAGACAGCATTCTGTAAGTAACCTATAACTCGATCTTAGGATTATGAGCCGGCCGTCGCCGTGCCCGCTGGCTAGCCATGATCCGACCACCCTTAGCGCGGCTTAAACGAAAAGCCAGTATCGCTACCCAGATCGCTAACAGGGCATTGGCTACGCTGGCCAGCAGACCGATAAAATTATGATGATTACTACCGTTGAAAGCAGCTATCAAGAACACGGCCGCCTCAATCATAATTAACAGATAGGCCAAACGGCGGCTACGCCGATCTTGGACCGCAAAACCAAGAACCCAGATGGTTCCAAAGAAGAAAGTCGTCAACAAAAAAAGCAGCGTCGTAGCCAACATGTTACTGACGCAATGATTATGCCGCGCCGAACAGGTGCTAATAACCGAATCAGCCCCGTTTATCAGGCTGAACAACGACACCACGATAAATTGGATCAGCGTGGCAACGGCGGTACGGTACTGTAATAACATAGCTTCCAGTATAAAACGTTTACGCCTAAAAGCCGAGGCAGTGCTGACGCGGATTAATGTTGCAAAAGTACGCTAATAGTGTTAGTATAGGTACATTCATCAGGAGTTACAATGAAGTATCTAATCGGTTTTTTGGTCACTGTCGGGCTTATCGTCCTGTTGATAGTCCTGCTCGTCACGGGCGGCGACTCAAAAACACAGGTTCCTAAGACTTTAAGAGTACTGACTGCGTATTCGGACGATGCTACCGCGCTCGTCAGGCTTACCGTCGATGGTCCGATCACCTCCCCGCAGGAGCACCATGCCGCCCGCATCACGGTCAGTCGTGACACGACTACTTTCGAGCAACTCGTCGGCTATAACGGCCAAGTTACGCAGACTCAGTCTTACGGCAATACCCAGACCAGTTACCTGACGTTCTTACGGGCTATCGAACTGGCCGGCTTTACCAAGGGCGATACGTCCTCTGAGCTCAAGAACGACCGCGGCTACTGCGCTCTTGGCAGCCGTTATATCTTTGAATTTGAGGCTGGCGGCAAACAGCTTGAGCGTTTTTGGTCCACCAGCTGTGGCGGGATCCGTAGTTTTAAGGGTAATTCGTCACTCAATCTGACGCTCTTCCGTAATCAGGTACCGGATTACAACAAACTTACCAGCCAAAACGACTTCAATATAAACCTGTAATATCTCGCTCAGCAGGGTATACTAGCCCTAGTGAAAGCAATTATTTTTGACTGTTTCGGAGTCCTAACCACCGATTATTGGCGGGAGTTCGTGGCTAAGCTGCCAGCTGATATCCGGCCGGCAGCCGCCGACTTAAATAAAGCCTACGACGGTGGTTTTATAGCGGCTACGGAATTTATGGACCAGGTCGAAGCCCTGACCGGCCAGCGGCCAGACACTGTCGAGCACCGCAAAGGTCAGGCTAAGAAGAACCACGAGCTACTGGACTACATCGCCCAGCTCAAGCCGCATTACAAGATCGGTTTGCTCAGTAATATCGCCAGTGACTGGATAACCGATGAGTTCCTGACGCCGGCCGAACAAAGCCTATTCCATGCCATGATCTTCTCGCACGCCGTTTATCTGACCAAGCCGGATCACCGGATATTCGAGCTGATGGCCGAACGACTGGCTGTCGAGCCGAGCGACTGCGTCATGGTCGACGACATCGAAGCTAACTGTACCGGCGCCCGTGAAACCGGTATGCAGGCAGTGGAGTACCACGATTTCGCTCAGGCCCAGGGCGAATTAGACCGATTGCTTAGCTGATTCGAAAGATTAATTTTTTATCGATCTGGCAGCGCCGCATAAGTTCCGGCGCCCGCAGCCGCAAGGTGTTAGCCAGGGCGGCACTCGGTACCTGAATGCTGATGTCGTGAGCGCGCACGGTCACACCGACGTCAGTCTTATATTCGTCGTAGACAAACTTTTTAATACTGGCCGCTTCTGGCGGCTCGTCAAAATTCTTATGCGATAAAATATTAAATAGGGAATCCATACCTCTAGTATAACGGCTGGAGCCAACTTGGCTAATCTGTCATACTAAGTTTATGCCGGAGTTACCAGAAGTAGAAACCGTTCGTCGGGGCTTAGAGCGCCTTATTATCGGCCGTACCATCGCTGATAGCGTTTCAGATACGCCCAAGAGTTTTCCCAATGCTCCCGCCGATGTGCAGCAGTTCCTAGTCGGTGCGACCGTAGTCACTGTGGCTCGTCGGGCTAAGGTGTTACTGATCGAACTTGACACCAAATATTCGCTGGTCATCCACCTTAAGATGACCGGCCAATTGGTATACGTCAGTCCTCAGGAGCGTTTTGGTGCCGGCCACCCCAACGCTTCGCTGATCGGCCAGTTACCGGACCGATCGACGCGCGTGACGCTCAGCTTTGCCGATGGTAGTTCATTATTTTTTAATGATCAGCGTAAGTTCGGATGGATGCGTTTAATGCCGACGGCCGAGATCATTAATCTTGATTTCTTTAAGAAAGTCGGGCCCGAACCGCTCAGTGCCGAGTTTAGTTGGCAGGAACTGCGCAACCGGACGTTACGCCGTAAGAATAGTAATATCAAAGCCGTGCTGCTCGACCAATCGGTGGTGGCTGGCATCGGTAATATTTATGCTGACGAGAGCTTGTGGGGCGCTAAGCTAAACCCTAATACACTTGTTAAAGATGTACCGCAGCGCAAGTTCAAACCGCTGTTCGAGGCCATGCAGGCCGTCCTGACCAAATCGATTGCCGAGGGCGGCAGCAGCGACAAGAACTACGTCAACGCCGAAGGTAACCGTGGCCGCTACCTGACCTTTGCGGCTGTCTTTCGCAAAGAAGGCACGCCGTGCCCGCGCTGCGACACGATCATTATCAAGACCCGGGTAGCTGGCCGGGGCACCCATACTTGCCCCAGATGCCAACCGCTACCAAAAGTCTAGCGTAAGGATTTATGGGTCAGTGTTTTCAGGAATTCGGTTACCGCTTTGTCGTCGCTCAAGCGGTAGTGGGCGGCCGTCCGACCAGCGCGCACTTTCACGCTGTAACTCCCCAGCGGAACAGCCGCAAACATGGCTTCGTCGCTGTAATCATTACCGATGGCCAGTACGAACTGATTATCTTTTGATAGCCATTTTTCAATGGCGCTGCCTTTGTTTATGTTCGGGTCTCTAATCTCTAAGTTCTTATTGCCTTGGAATAACGCCAGACCAAACGATTTCAGCAATGGTTTGACTGTCCGCTTGAGGATCAAGACGTTCTTCTGAGCGTAGTAAGGCGGTGACTGGCGATAGTGCCAGACTAACGAATGCGGCTTTTCCTCGACCCGGGCCAGCGGCGTCAACGAGGCGTATGTGCGCAGCACGACCAGGAGCTGCTTCTTCCAACGGCCTTCGGCGTGGGCCAGCGTCTGCCAGCGACTCTGTCCGGCAGTTTTTATCATGGCACCGTGCTCGGCGACCAGGTGAAGCGCTAAATTACCAAAGCGGCTATCGAGGTCATCGGCCGAACGACCGCTGATAATCACCACGCTATTGGCGGGATCGGCCGTCAACTTACGTAGTGTTTGCAGTACGGCTTTCGGCGTCGCAGTATCGGTATAGTTGGCACTGAAAGGCACCAGAGCACCATCATAATCCAGCAGCAGCAGCCGCTTATCAGCTTGCAGATAGCGGGCATGGATCGTCGCCTGTAGCTTGGGCGTCAAGCTCCGGGTCAGTAATTGCGGCGTACCGGGCACCGGCTTTTGGAGGGTCGTCATGAAGTCACTAGCCCAGGTGTGGACGGTGTGGCTGGCCAGATGGCGCTGCATACGCCCGAAGCGGCTTTTCATTTCGCGGCGCCGCATGTGTAGGGCCTGGTCGAGGGCCGTTACCAGGGTGGCTGGTTTCTTATGGCTCACCAGCAGGGCATCCTGCAGTTCATGGGCCGCCCCGGCGGTATCGCTCAAAATCAGAACGCCATGCTTCTTTTTACTGGCGATATATTCCTTGGCGACCAGATTCATCCCATCGCGCAGCGGTGCCACGAAAGCTACATCTGCTATCTGGTACAGGGCAGTTACCTGCTCAAAACTAAGTCCTTGATTGTTGTAGTCGATCGGCTGCCAATCTGGCGTGCCGAATTCCTGATTAATGGCGCCGACCAGGGCGTCGACTTTAGAACTAAGCTTCTGATAAGCGGCAATCTCGCCACGCGACGGGGCACCGACCAGCACGAAGACGACTTTACCGATCTCGCGCCGATGCTGGCGCAAAAAATCACGGTAAGCGGTTAACCGTTCGACGAAACCTTTGGTGATGTCTAGACGGTCGACACCGGCAATAATCTTCAAGCCTTTGTATTTCCGCTGTAGCGACTTGACGGCCGTTTTGACGGCCGGACTCTTGCGCGCCAGCTTGAACTTCTCATAATCGATACCCATCGGGAACTCGGTCACGCGAACCGTACGGGCGGGTAGTACCAGCTGGTCGTCGACGCTCAGACCTAGGTCATAGGCCTCCACGGCTTTCACGAAATTTGCGACGTAACCTTTGGTGTGAAAACCGATCAGGTCGGCGCCCAACACTCCCCTTAGGAGCCGATCGGCTGTCGGCAGCTTGGTCAGGGCCCGTGCTTCAGGGAACGGGATGTGCAGGAAAAAACCAACCTGTAATTTCGGCTGTTCCAGCTTGAGTAACTCCGGCAGCAACAGTAATTGGTAGTCTTGCACCCAAACGCTGCTACTAGTCGTGGCCGCCCGCAGGACGGCCTCGCGAAACGCGTCGTTGACTGCTTTATAGGCCTGCCACCAGCGGTCCTCAGACTGGGCCATCGGTAGGTCGTGAAAGAGGGGCCACAACAGGCTGTTACTATAGCCATTATAAAAGTTATCAAGTTGGCGCTTGGTCAGGAATACCGGGACGCAGTTTCGTTTGGCTAATACCTTGATAATCTGTTTTTTATCGGTCTCAGTCAGCTCGTTGCTGGCAATACCCGGCCAACCAATCCATTTATATCTGCGGTTAGCGACATAAGACGCCAGGCCGCTCGCCATACCGCCGACGCTGGATTCAAAAGTCAGAACGCCCGCTACTTTTTTAACGGTCACCGGCAGTCTGTTAGAAACAATTAGAATTTGTGGCATAAATGTGGCTATCTACGTTGTATCATACTGCCATCTAACAGATAAGCCAAAAATCTTACATGGCTGCT
Organism: Saccharimonadales bacterium (SeqCode); assembly: GCA_038231175.1. Taxonomy (GTDB): domain Bacteria; phylum Patescibacteriota; class Saccharimonadia; order Saccharimonadales; family UBA4665; genus UBA4729. The sequence goes on from JBBRLU010000007.1 coordinate 16,485, forward strand.
TGCTACAATAGACCCATGATAGTTACTCTGAGCGGCACCAACAGCTTTGGCTGGCAACACGATCTGCGGCAGCGGGTGACTGCTTTCGTGGCCGAGCAGGGCGACCTCGCATTGGAGCGGATAGACGGCGAAACGGCCGAGCTGGCTCGCATCAACGAAGCCCTGGCCAGCCTGCCGTTCCTAGCGAGTAAAAAATTAGTGGTGCTACGGGCGCCGAGCGCCAACAAGCAGTTCGTCGAACAAATCGAAGCCATCTTAGGCAGCGTCTCAGACACTACCGACGTGATCATTATCGAACCTAAGCTCGACAAACGTTCGGCTTACTATAAATTTTTAAAAAAAACGACCACTTTGACGGAGTACGCCGAGCTCGACAGCAACGGTTTGGCGGCCTGGTTACAGCGTAGCGCTAAAGACCAAGGCGGCACGATCAGTAGTAATGACGCCCGCTATTTGATTGAACGGGTCGGCGCCAATCAACAAATATTATTCAGTGAGATTAAAAAATTATTAATTTATGCGCCAACCGTTACGCGGATCAGCATTGACCTATTGACTGAACAAACGCCCCAAAGTACTATTTTTCAGCTCTTGGAAGCAGCTTTCGCCGGTAACGCCCAGCGGGCGCTAAGGCTGTATCAGGAACAGCGGGCGCTCAAGGTAGAAACGCCGCAGATAATCGCCATGCTGGCCTGGCAGCTTCATATCTTGCTAATAACCAAGGCCGCCGGTAACCGGTCGCCAGCCGATATCGCTAAGACTGCCAAACTCAGCCCTTACGTCGTCCAGAAAAGTGCTACTATCGCCCGTCATTTAAGCTTAGGCCAGCTCAAACAGCTCATCAGTAATCTGCTAGACATCGATTTAAAAAGTAAACGGACTAGCCTCGATATCGACGAAGCGTTACAGAACTATCTGCTGCTACTGGCACTCGATAAAGTGGCGGGCTAAACAAAACCGCCCCTGGAAGAGGGGCGGTTGAGTGAGACGTCGAGAACCGGTCTTATTTTTTCTTAGCGACGGCTTTTTTAACCGGTGCTTTTTTAGCAGCGGGCTTTTTGGCGACAACTTTCTTAGGAGCAGCGGTTTTCTTGGCAGGGGCAGCGGTTTTGGCTTTGGCGGCCGGCTTGACACCAGCGGCCTTAGCTTTGGCACTGGCCTGGCTCTTCAGACGAGCGGCTTTGTTCTTGTGGACCAGACCTTTTTTTGCGGTCTTGTCGATGGCACTCTGGGCTTTGTTGTGCTTCTCGCCAGCATCCTTCGACTTACCGGTGACGGCAGCGTGGAAGCTCTTTAAAGCAGTCTTGAGAGTCCGCTTGGTCTTGCTGTTGCGGACAGCAGCTTTATTAGCGGTCTTGACGCGCTTTTTGGCTGACTTGATGATGGGCATTGATGTTTCCTTTTGTACGCACGCGGCGTAAGTATTAATTATGTTTCAATTATTGACTATATACAGGAGTCGCTCCTTTGTAAAGAATACATTAGCATTTTACTCGACAGCCACCGGGGCAGTGTGCTACGCTGAAAGTACAAATTCTAATAATAAAAAACTCAAAACCAAAGTATGTACCAACTATGGACAGCGCCAAGACCCAATTAGTTGAAAAACTACAGTCGGCCACTAATATCTTAGTGACGGTCAGTCGTGACCCGAGTGTCGATCAATTGGCGGCCTGCGTCGGCTTGACGTTGCTGCTCAACAAGTTCGGTAAGCACGCCACGGCCGTCTTCAGCGGTGAGGTACCCTCGACGCTGGAGTTCTTACAGCCCGAGCAAACCCTCGAGAAAAATACCGACAGCCTGCGTGACTTCATCATCGCTTTGGATAAGACCAAAGCCGACAAACTGCGCTACAAAGTAGAAGACGATATGGTGCGCATCTTTATCACGCCGTTCCGTGTTTCGCTGACCTCCAAGGACCTCGAATTCAGCCAAGGCGATTTTAACGTCGACGTCGTCTTGGCGCTCGGCGTTTCGCGCCAGGAGGATTTTGACGCTGCCATCATCGCCCACGGCCGGATCTTGCACGACGCCGTCGTCAGCAGTATCGCTACTACCAGCGTCAGCGAGCTCGGTAGCATCAACTGGTCGGAGCCGAATGCCAGCAGCCTGTCGGAAGTAATCGTCGCTTTGGCCCACGCCCTCGGCGACAACTTGCTCGATGCCCAGGTCGCTACCGCCCTGTTAACCGGTATCGTTTCCGAAACCGCTCGCTTCAGCAACGAAAAAACGACACCTCAGACCATGAGCATCAGCGCCGAACTGATGGCCGCCGGCGCCAACCAACAATTGGTCGCTACCAAGCTACAAGAGCCGTTACGCCAACAACCAGATCCAGGGCAGTCACCTCAACCCGAAGCCGAAAGCTCCGATCAGGTTGACGAAACCACCCCTAACCCGGCTGCCGTTAACACCGACGGTACCCTTGAGATAGATCACGACAGCATCGAAGCCGTACTTCAGGATCTGCAATCCAATGACGAACCGATCGTCGAACTGCCGGCTCCTAGTGCTGAAGCAAGCGAAGTAACCGAAGCAACCGAACCGGCTGAAGCCGACCCGGCCGCTCCGTCCAATAAACAGTCACGCTTGATAGTTGAACCACCAACCCTCGGTGGCACGCTGACGGCGAACAGCCAGCCGGAAAGCCTGGACCCACCAAATGACGTGTTCGGTATCTCGACCGAACCACTGCCGGCTTTATTGAACCGGCCAACCCCGATGCCCGCACCGCCAGCGTTCCGTAACGAGCCGTTACTGACCGGTTTTACGCCGCCACCACCAGCTTGGATCGCCGCCACGCAGGATGCTAGCAACCAACTTAATGACCCCAATAATCTGCCCGAGGCTATAACCCCAGGTTTAGCGGACATCCATATCGATACCTTAGGAACCTTATCTGAAATCGAAGATGCCGTTCACCAAGCCGAAAGCGGTAACGAACAGACTGGCCAGAAGCTAGACGACGTCCGCGACGAAGTCGAGCGTGCGCTCAGCAGCCAACCGGCACCACCGCCAGCGGTGCAGGCCCTCGGTGCCCAGCCGCTCGGCGAGCCGTTGCGTCCAGTCGAGGACGCGGCTCCAGTCGCTGCGCCAGCACCGGCCTTCGCCGATGTCTTGCAACAGGTGATTCCGACGGCAGCTGCCGGCGCCACGCTACCCGTGCCTGCAGCCGAGCCGTTCCCGGTCGCCCAGCCGATCGTCACCGACCCTAACGCACCGCCGCCGGTGCCGCCACCAATCCCGTTTAACTTCGGTGCTCCGCAACAGTAGTCTATCGCCGGAAGCCCGGCTCAGGTACACTAGCTGCTGATGCAAGGCCTACTTCTCGTTGATAAACCCGCCGATTGGACGTCGTTTGACGTTGTTAATTACGTCCGCCGGATGGTCGCTACCGTCGAAGGCAAAAAGCCCAAAAACTGCAAAGTCGGCCACTCCGGCACGCTCGACCCATTTGCCACCGGATTACTAATCTTACTGATCGGCAAAGAATACACTCGCCGGGCCAGCGAGTTCAGTAAACTCGACAAAACTTACGAAATGACCATGCGCCTGGGCCAGACCAGCACCACCGGCGACCCAGAAGGGGAGATAACCGAAGTTTCCGACCGGGTCCCGACCAGGGAAGAAATAGAGCAAGCCCTAGCCCGGTTTCGTGGCGAGATACAGCAGCTACCACCGGCCTTTTCGGCCATAAAAGTCAACGGTGTCCGAGCCTACAAATTAGCCCGCGAAGGCAAACAAGTAACGATTGAGGCTCGGCCAGTCACCATCCACCGCCTAGAGCTCGTGGACTACAACTACCCAGAGGTCAAACTGGTGTCGGAAGTCTCCTCGGGTACTTATATCAGGACGCTCGTCGAAGACGTCGGCAAAGCGCTCGGCGCTGGCGCCTACACTACACAATTACGACGCACTACAATTGCCGATCGGTCGGTCTTAGACGCCCATGTGGTAGCCAATTTAACGGCCGCGACGCTGGCCGAACAGCTTCGTGCCTAGTCAGACGGTTGCGCCAGGGGCCACCATCTGGTACTATAAGGCCTATATGATTACAACCGAGAAGAAACAAGCGATTATCAAAGACGTGCAGGTGCACGCTAAGGACACCGGTGGCTCGAGCAGCCAGGTGGGCGTCCTGACCGAGCGCATCAAGGAAATCACCGAGCATCTGAAAGTCAACAAGCATGACTTCATGGCCCGTCGCGGTCTGCTGCAGATGGTCGGTAAGCGTCGCCGTTTACTGCGTTACATCGCTGCTCGCGATAGCCAGGCCTACCTCGATCTGATCGCCAAGCTCGGCATCCGCCGCTAGTTACTGCATGGATAGCCGTCTCGATGTTTGAGGCGGCAAACTTGTGCACATTAACGTTCTAGCGATCGCCGGCAGTGCCACAGATATGCGTCGTGCAACTAGCACAAGACACGCGTTATATTTGAACATTGCCGAAGACCGCCCCAAGCCAGAAAGCAGGTTTTTCTATGCCTAATACTAATAACGGAACGACTATCAACCTCCTGGGTAAAGAAATCATTACCGTCAGCACCGAATTATGCGGTAAGACCCTGACCTTGGAGGTCGGCCGCGTCGGTTTCCGGACCTCAGCCTCGGTCATTGCCCGCTACGGCGACACCGTCGTGCTCGGTACGGCCATGGTCAGTAATCAGAGTTTAAAAGGCTTTGATTACTTCCCGCTGAGCATCGATTACGAAGAGAAGATGTACGCCGCCGGCAAGATCAGCGGCAGCCGCTTTATCAAGCGCGAAGGGCGCCCCAGCGACGATGCCATTTTAATTGGCCGCCTGATTGATCGCCCGATCCGCCCCCTGTGGCCCAAGGGCTACCGTCACGAAGCTCAAGGCGTCGCCAGCGTCCTTAGCATGGACCCGAGCTTCCGCCCCGACATGGTAGCCATGATCGCCCTCAGCGCCGCCTTTATGCTGACCGGTGCACCGTTTGACGGCCCGGTTGCCGGTTTGCGGGTCGGCTTGGTCGATGGCCAGTTTACCGCTTTTGCCACGCCCCAACAGCTCGATGAGGGTGACCTCGACCTCGTCGTTGCCGGCACCAAAGACGGTGTCATGATGGTCGAAGCCGGCGCTTCGGAAGTAACCGAAGAGCAGGTGGCCGACGCCATCGCCTTTGCCTTCGAGACCATGCAGCCGGCCATCGCCCTGCAGGCAGAGCTAGTTGCCAAAGTCGGCGTTAGCAAGCAGGAATACACCCTTGAATTGCCCGATGAAGCCATTCAGACCGAAGTCAACGACTGGGTCGTGGGCCGCCTTGGCGAAGACCTGCGTAAGCCATATCCGGAGCGCAACGTGCTGATCGCTAACCTTAAAGCTGAGCTCCAAGCCGCCATGGCCGATAAGCACGAAGACTATGACGCCAAGCGCAACACCTACGACGAAGCCTTCCAGTCAGCCGTCTATAAAGACGTTCGCCACGGTATCCTGAAAGACAACGTCCGCCCCGACGGCCGTCAGTTCACCGAAATCCGCCAGCTTAGCAGCGAAACCGGCTTGTTACCCCGGGCCCACGGCTCCAGCTTATTTACCCGCGGCATGACCCAGGCCTTAAACATCGTTACCTTGGCACCGCTGAGTTTTAACCAGGTCGTCGATACCATGGAAAAAGAGGGCGAACGCCGCTACTTCCACCACTATAATGCCCCGGGCTACACCGTCGGTGAAGTCCGGCGCCTCGGTTCTCCCGGCCGCCGCGAAATCGGCCACGGCTATTTGGCCGAGCGCGCCGTTACGGCTGTATTGCCGAGCGAAGCCGAATTCCCGTACACCATCCGTTCCGTTACCGAGATCATGAGCCAGAACGGCTCGACCAGCATGGCCGCTACCTGTTCCAGCGTCCTGGCCTTGCTCGACGCCGGCGTGCCTTTAAAGGCGCTCGTCAGCGGTATCGCCATGGGCCTGATGGTCGACGGCGACAAAGCCATCGTTTTGTCTGACATCGCCGACGCCGAAGACTTCGCCGGCGACATGGACTTCAAAGTCACCGGTACCGCCAAGGGCATCACGGCCCTGCAGATGGATATGAAAGTTCACGGTCTGCCCGTCGAAACCCTCAAGAAAGCCCTGACCCAGGGTAAGGACGGCCGGGCCCACATTCTGGAACACATGATCGGTACCATCTCCGAGCCAAAGGCCATGAGCCCGTACGCACCACGTGTCGAATCGATTCAGATTAACCCCGATAAGATCCGTGAAATCATCGGTAAGGGTGGCGAAACCATCCAGCGGATTACCGCCGAAACCAACACTCAGATCGACATCAAAGATGACGGTACGGTCATGATCGCCAGCCCCGACGGTGACAGTATCGCCGCCGCCAAGGCCTGGATCCTTGGTATTACCGAAGACCCCGAAGTCGGTAAGATCTACAGCGACCGCACCGTCCGCAGCGTCATGGACTTTGGGGCTTTTGTCGAAATCATGCCTGGTAAAGATGGCTTGGTCCACGTCTCAGAAATGAGCAACGAGCGCGTCGGCCACCCCAGTGACGTCGTCAAAGAGGGTGACAAAGTGAACGTTAAGCTCCTTGGTATCGACGAGCGCGGTCGTTTGCAACTATCGATGAAGGCCGCCGCCGAGGAACTCGACAAATAAACAGCCTATGGAAAAGATTGACGCCTGGCACAAAACAAAACTTGGGCTGTTAATCTTTGCGTTACTAGAACTTGCCATCTGTTATGGCTTTGCCAGTCTGGCAATCGACCGCGGTAATCCGTGGTGGTACCTGCTGACGCTGATATTCTTATTTGGTTTTTTACAGAACGCCGTCAAACTTCTGCAAGCCCTGACCGTCAAGAAAGTCACCCGTGCCAAACACCGATAACCAAGCCCAGCTCGACGCCATCAGGCAGCAGATCGTTGCCGATGGTGTCACGCCGGAGCTAGCCGGGCAGGCGACGCAACTGGTGTTCGGTGAGGGTAACCCGAGTGCTGACATCGTCATCATCGGCGAAGCCCCTGGCAAAAAAGAGGACCAGTTAGGGCAGCCGTTCGTCGGCGCCAGCGGTAAGTTCCTGAACAGCATGCTGGAAATGATCGATCTCAGACGTGAGGACGTGTATATAACCAACATCGTCAAATACCGGCCGCCAGACAACCGCGACCCGACACCAGACGAAAAGAAAGCTTTTCTGCCATATTTACAGAGCCAGTTAGAAGTAATTCAGCCCAAGGTCGTCGTGACGTTGGGGCGCCACAGTATGAACTGCTTCTTACCGGACCTGCAAATCAGCAAAGTCCATGGTGAGCCCAAGCGCGTCAAGCTGAGTTTAAAACCGGATAAGGATGATATACTTGAGGTAATCATTTTGCCTCTCTTTCATCCAGCCGCTGCCTTGTATAACCCGGCGCAGCGTCAGACCCTGATAGACGACTTCGCAGTGATTCCCATTATTATGAATAAAATTAAGTCAGATTAACACAATTCGACACTAACATTGACTCGAAAAGGAGAACCAATGGACCCAAACAACAACACCGACAGCGCTGCCAACGCTCAGCCCAATAATAATAACCAGAACCGCCCACCGCGCGGCCCCAAGCCGGAAGGCGCTACCCAGAACGGCGGCGGCCAGAACCGTAGCCGCGGCGGTCGCGGTCGCGGTGGTAACGGCGGCGGTGGTGGCGGCGGGAACGGTAGCAGTGGTGGTAAGCCACCGCTCAGCGGCTCGCTCAGCACCTCGCGTGGCCAAGCCGTGCGGGCCCAGAAGCGTTCGCAGATGGACGCCCAGCGCATTTCTAATAAGTACCAGACGGCCGAAGTCGTCAAACCACAACGCGCTAATCAGATCGACGACAGCCCGCGCCTAAAAATCATCGGCCTCGGTGGCATGGATGGCGGTGGTTCCAAGAACATGATCCTCGTCGAATACATTAATGACGCTGTTATATTGGACTGTGGCAACGATCTTGGTGTCGATCTGCCTGGCATTAACTACGGCATCGTCGACACGGCCTACCTCGACCAGATCAAGCATAAAATTCGAGCCTATATCATCACCCATGGACACCTCGACCATATCGGTGGCTTGCCGCACATCGTACCGTTATTCCCAGCGCCCATTTACGGCAGTAACTTTACTATCGGCCGCGTCGAAGAAATCTTCAACAATTTCGGCCTACCGATGCCCGACGGCTTCGAACTCAAGACCGTCATGATGAACGAAAATACCCACGAGCGGCTTAAGATTGGCGAATTCTTTGTTGAATTGGTGCGCATCACGCACTCTATTCCAGGCTCGACCTGTATCGTGCTGGACACACCGGTTGGCCGTATCATTAACACTGGTGACTTCCGCTTTGACCCCAACCCACTCGACCACGAACGATCCGACATCGAGCGACTCACCGAGCTTGGCAACGAAGGTGTGCTAGCGCTGTTAAGCGAGAGTACAACCGTCGAACGAATGGGCCGCACACCTAGTGAATCAACTATCGAGCAGAGTTTCGTCGACATCATCAGCCAGGCCCCGGGCCGGATCTTTGTCGGCTTATTCAGTACTAACATGAACCGCGTCCAGATGATCATCAACGCCGCCGTCCATAACGGCCGCAAGGTGGCCATGGACGGCCGCAGCATGGTCAGTACCCTGGAAATGGCTATTCGCCATGGTTTTGTGCGTGTGCCAAAGGGCACCTTCGTGCCGATTGCCAGTGTCGCTACCATGAACGACACCGATGTCGTCGTGGTCTGTACCGGTAGCCAGGGCGAGCCCAGCTCGGCCCTGCAGCGCATGGCCAACGGCGAGCACCGCCACGTCAAACTGAAGGAACAAGACACCGTCGTACTGTCCAGCACGCCGATTCCCGAGAGCGGTAACGACTCGCTCATCGGCGATATGGTCGATGGCCTGGTACGCAAGCACGTCCATGTCTTCGAACACCGCAACCACGAACTCGACGGCGTCGGTCCGTTACACGTTTCCGGCCATGCAAGTCAAGATGAATTCGCCGAGATGATCCAATACACCCAGCCCAAATTTTTCATTCCGATTTACGGCGCCCACCGCGTCAAGCAACGCCACATCGACCTGGCTATCGAGCAGGGCATCCCGCGCGCCAACACCGTCAACGCCGAGAACGGCCAAGTCCTTGGCCTGACTCCGGACAAGATGGAAACCATCGGTGAAGTGCCACACGGCACGATACTGGTCGACCAAACCGGAGCGCTCGTCAGTAATGTCGTCGTTAAAGACCGCGTACTGCTCAGCGAAGAGGGTCTAGTTGCCATCATCCTGACCATCGACAAAAAGTCTGGCAACCTGATGACCAGTCCCGACATTATTAGCCGCGGCTTTATCTACATGCGCGACAACGAAGAGATCATGAACGGCTTGCGCGTCGAACTCAAGCGGGCCGTCCAACAGCGCTTCAAGCGCGTCGACCTCGACCGTTTCAAGGTCGAGCTGAAAGACCACGTCACCCATTACTTGTTCGAGCACACCCAGCGTAGCCCGATCGTCATCCCCGTCATCAATGTCATTAGTGGCGGCGGCCGTCCCGAGGGCAAGCCCCAAAACGGCCAGACCCAGCAAAACGGACAAGACCAGGGCCAGCCTGCCGAGAAGCAGAAATCGCCCGAAGAACTAGCCGCCGATCAGCAAAAACGCTTCCAGGAAATGCGCGCCCGCCTGCTGACGCAAGATGCCCGCACCGACTAAACCACCAACTTGCTACGTAATTAGTTCAAGACCTTTGCAACATCTCTCGAGGAGTTCTGCACTGTATTCCCAAGTGTAACCGTTCGTCGTTGTAGTAAGCAAGGTACGACAGTACCTTGCTTTGAAGTTCACGAGCTATTGGACTAGTGCTACCAGTGCATTCTTCTTGGATTGTTCGGTTAAAGCGC